>CAYNPF010000263.1:0-3827 GCA_964398895.1 uncultured bacterium | reverse complement strand
CCCTGGAGGCCCCCATGCCTGCCCGACGGATCGGCATCCTCACCGGCGGCGGCGACGTTCCCGGGGTGAACGCGGCCATCAAGGCGGTGGCCACGCGGGCGCGCGACCACGGCATCGAGGTGCTGGGCCTGCGCCGCGGCTGGCTGAGCCTGCTCAACGTCTGCCCGAACGAGCCGGCATCGGTCGAAACGTGGACGATGGCGCTGCCGCCGGACCGGGTCCGGACCGTGGACCGGACCGGCGGCACCATCCTGCACACCTCGCGCACCAACCCCGGCAAGGTGAGCCCCAACGCGCTGCCCGACTTCCTCGCCGGCAGCTACACGCAACCCGGCCCCGAGGGCCGCTTCGACTGCACGCCGCACGTGCTCAAGGTGATCGAGCACCTGCACCTGGACGCGCTCATCGCCATCGGCGGCGACGACACCCTCTCCTACGCCGTGCGCCTGCACCGCGAGGGCGTGCCGGTCGTCTGCATCCCGAAGACCATGGACAACGACGTCCACGGCACCGACTATTGCATCGGCTTCTCGACCGCGGTCAGCCGCAGCGTCCAGTTCATCCACGCGCTGCGCACCCCGGCCGGCTCGCACGAGCGCATCGCGGTGATCGAGCTGTTCGGGCGCTACTCGGGCGAGACCTCGCTCATCTCGGCCTACCTGGCGGGCGTGGATCGCGCCGTCATCTCCGAGGTGGACTTCGACGTCCAGAAGGTCGTGGACTATCTCGTCGAGGACCGCAGGAACAATCCCAGCGCCTACGCCATCGTCACCATCTCCGAGGGGGCCAAGCCGATCGGCGGCGAGATGCACCTCAGCGGCGAGGCGGACGCCTACGGCCACAAGAAGCTCGGCGGCGTGGGCCAGTACCTGGCCCAGGAGATCGAGCGGCGCTCGGGCGTGAACACGCTCTACCAGCAGGTCGCCTACCTGATGCGCAGCGGCGATCCCGACGCGCTCGACCGCATGGTGGCCACGACCTACGGCTACCTCGCCACCGACATGCTGCTCAAGAAGCAGAGCGGCCGGATGGTGGCGCTGCGCGACGGCAAGTACACCACCGTGTCGGCCAACGTCATCTCCGAGGGCCGCAAGCGCGTGGACGTGGACGAGCTCTACGACGGCGAGCAGTACCGTCCGAAGGTCGCCCACCTGCTGGGCAAGCCGATGTTCCTGTACTAGGCGGTCCGGGCGGCCGCCCACCGGGATGCCGTCGTCGTGGCGCGGCGCGTCGTGTCCGATCCGACACGACGCGCTCGTCGCTCCCACGGCACCCCGGGACCGGCCCCCGACGACCGCCGGTCGTCTGCGCACCGCTCTCCCGGAGGCCGCGTGACCCTCTCTCAGATCCTGATCGGCATCGGCGTCGTCTACGGCGGCTCGGAGGTCCTGCTCGCCCTGCTCACGCGCTCGCACAGCAACGTCGCGCGCGGCGCCGATCGAGGGTCGCTGGCGCTGTTGTGGACCGTCATCGTCCTCGCCATCCTCGCCGCGCTGCGGGTCGCGGCGCGGCGTCCCGGCCCGCTTCCCGGTCCGGCGCTCCCCTGGGTGCTGGCCGGGCTGGCGCTGCTGCTCGCCGGGCTGGCGTTGCGCTGGAGCGCGATCCTCACCCTGCGCGGCGCCTTCACGGTGGACGTGGCCATCGCGCACGACCAGCGCCTGGTGCGGCACGGTCCCTACCGCTGGCTGCGCCACCCGGCCTACACCGGCAACCTGCTCGCCTTCCTCGGCATGGCGCTGGTCCTCGTGGACTGGATTGCCGGGCTGACCCTGGTCGTGCCGATCACCGCCGCCTTCCTCTACCGCGTCGCGGTGGAGGAGTGCGCGCTGCGCACCGCCTTCGGCGACGAGTACGAGCAGTACGCCCGGCGCACCCGGCGACTCGTGCCGTTCCTCTACTGAACCGTCGGCCGAGGCCCGCCCCGGCGGGCCCCGGCAGGGAGCCCCCGCGATGAACCGGTTCGCCACTCTCGCCGCCCTGCTCGCCCTCCTCCTCGTCGCACCCGCATCCGCGACGGCGGTGACGCTGGAACGCGGCGTGGTGGCCGCCCCCGAGTCGCTGGCCGCCGAGGTCGGCGCCGCGGTCCTGCGCGACGGCGGCAACGCGGTGGACGCGGCGGTCGCGGTGCAGTTCGCGCTGGCGGTCACCCACCCGCGGGCCGGCAACCTGGGCGGCGGCGGCTTCCTGCTGGTGCACACCAACTCGGGCGACGTGGCCCTCGACTACCGCGAGACCGCGCCGGCGGCGGCCACGCGCGACATGTACCTCGACTCGGCGGGCGCGGTGATCCCGGGCGCGAGCCTCGACACCCACCGCGCGGCCGGCGTGCCCGGCTCGGTGGCGGGCATGTGGCTCGCCCACCGGCGCTTCGGCACGCTGCCCTGGCGCCGCCTGCTGGCACCGGCGATCGCGCTGGCCGAGCGGGGCTTCGTCGTATCGCCGCGGCTGGCCGCCGACTTCGCCGGGGAGAACCGCAACAACTTCCGCGACTACTTCCACGGCGCCGACGGCGACACGCTGCGCCAGGTCGAGCTGGCGGCGACGCTGCAGCGCATCGCCGCGCGGGGCGCCGACGGCTTCTACCGCGGCGAGACCGCGCGGCTCGTGGTCGCGGAGATGCGGCGCGGCGGCGGGCTGATCACGCGCGCCGACCTGGCCGGCTACCGCGCCGTCTGGCGCCGGCCGGTCACCGGCACCTTCCGCGGCCTGCGCGTGGTCTCGATGGGCCCGCCCTCCTCCGGCGGCGTCGGCCTGATCGAGCTGCTGCAGATGCTCGAGCGTTTCGCCCCCGCCGCGGACGGCCCCGCCGGCGCGACCCACCTGCACCGGGTGGCGGAGCTGGAGAAGCGCGTCTTCGCCGACCGCACCGAGTATCTCGGCGACCCCGACTTCGTGACCGTGCCGGTGGACTCGCTGCTCTCCCCCACCTACGCGGCGCGGCGTGCCGCCGGCGTGAGGCCGGACCGGCGCACGCCGCCCGAGGCGATCCACAGCGGCTTGGGCCCGCACGAGAGCGAGCAGACCACGCACTTCTCGATCGTGGACCGCCACGGCAACGCCGTCGCCAACACCACGACCCTGAACGACCTCTACGGCTCGGGCGTGGTGGTGCGCGGCGCCGGCTTCCTGCTCAACAACGAGATGGACGACTTCTCCGCCCGGCCCGGGGCGCCCAACCTCTACGGCGTCACCGGCGGGGCGGCCAACGCCATCGCCCCGCGCAAGCGCATGCTGTCGTCCATGTGCCCGACCTTCGTCTATCGCGGCGACAGCCTGTGGCTCGTCCTCGGCACGCCCGGCGGGCCCACCATCTTCACCACCGTGTTCCAGGTGGTGGTGGACCGCGTGGACTTCGGCCTGCCGCTGGCCGGGGCGGTGGCCGCACCCCGCTTCCACCACCAGTGGCCGCCACGCGTGGCCGGCGTGGACCCGATCGACGTCGAGCCGGGACGCGAACCCGCCCCGGCCGTGCGCGCCGCGCTGGAGGCCCTCGGCTACGCGGTGCGCGTGCGCCGCGGTCCGCTCGGCGACGTGCAGGCGATCGAGATCGGCGACGGCCGCGCCGTCGGCGCGAGCGATCCCCGCGGCATCGGCCACGTCGCGGTGGAATAGCGGAGCGCCCGGGAGCGCGAGCCCCCGGGCGCGATCGCCTGGCACACCCCGCGGCTACTTCAGGATCGCCGCCAGGTCCTCCTCCGGCGTGGTGATCGGCATGATGTTGAAGTTCTTCACCAGCACGTCGAGCACCGCCGGCGTGACGAAGGCCGGCAGCGTGGGGCCGAGCCGGATGTTGCGGATGCCCAGGTGCAGCAGGGAGAGCAGGATGA
>CAYNPF010000262.1:0-3833 GCA_964398895.1 uncultured bacterium | reverse complement strand
GCCGCCCCCGTCCCAGCGCACGCTGTGCGTCCCCGCCTCCCGCTCCCCCTCCTCCGTCCACAGCGTCCGCCCGCTCACGTCCACGATCTCCAGCCGGGTGTGCCCCGCCTGCGGCAGCGTGAAGCGCAGCACCGTCCAGCCCCGGCTCGGGTTCGGCGCCGGTCGCGCCAGCGCCAGGCTCCCCGCTCCGCCCTCGCCCACCGCCGTCGAGCCGCTGATGATCCGCAGCGCCCCCGCGCTCGTGGCGATCCCCACGTTCCCCGCCGCGTCGTACGCCTGCACCCGCACCCACGCGCTGTCCGCCGTCAGCTCCGGCAGCGTCCAGTCCAGCGTCCCCGTGTTCGCCAGCCCGTGCCCCACCACCACCCACGGTCCCGTCGCGCTCGTCACCGAGTAGCCCACCGTCACCGAGTCCACCCCGACGTTGTCGCTCGCCGCCCACGTCACCGCCTGCACGCTCGACGTCTCCCAGCTCTCCCCGCCCGTCGGCGACGTCAGCGTCACCACCGGCGCCGTCACGTCCGCGAAGGTCGCGGTGATCGCCCGCCCTCCCCGCATCAGCAGCGTCAGCGGGTCCGCCGTCCCCGTCGTGTCCCCGCTCCAGCCCACGAACGCCCACCCGCTCGCCGCCGTCGGGTCCAGCGTCACGCTGCTCCCGTACGGGTACACCGTCAGGTCCGGGCTCTTCGAGACCGTCCCGCTCCCCACGATGCTCACCACCAGCGCGAAGTCCTGGAGCGTGAAGCTCGCCGCGATCGTGTGCGCCGCCGTCACGTTCGTGAACGTGTACACCGTGTCCACCGTCACCGCCCCGCCATCCACCGCCAGCCCGCTCAGCGTGTAGCCCGCCGTCGGCGCGATGTGGAACGCCTGGCTCGCGCCCTGCGTCACCAGGACCGTCCCGCTCGGGCTGATGCTGCCCCCGGTCCCCGCCGAGGCCGTGATCGCCCACTGGTCCACCGTGAAGTTCGCCGCGCTCGAGTCCCGTCCCGCGTTGCCCGCCGCGTCGTAGGCGATCACCCGCACCCGCGCCGTCGTCGTGTTCAGCGTCGGCACCGTCCAGTTGTACGTCCCGCTGTTCGCCAGCCCGGTGGCGATGCTGTTGCCGAAGCTCGCGCCCCCGTTGGTCGAGTAGGCCAGGCTCACCGACGTCACCCCCACCGCGTCGCTCGCCGTCCAGGTGATCGCGTGCGTCGAGCCCGCCTTCCACGTCTCCCCACCGTCCGGCGAGCCCAGCGCCACCGTCGGCGCCGTCACGTCGCCGGCGTCGCGACGGGTGGCCCACAGCGTGGCGTTCAGGAACAGGGTGCTGTCGGTCGCGCCCGACTCGCCCCAGCCGTCGTAGATGTTGCTGTTGCCGGAGTTGGCGCTGCCGTCGTCCACCGGCGAGCTGTCGCCGATGAAGAACACGCGGCCGCTGCCGTACTGCGCCGCCGCCGCCATGACGCCGGTGGTGCTGGTCTGCGCGACGCTCGACATCCACACCTCGCCGCGCACCGTGGCGTTCACGGCCGGGTAGAGCGTCATCGTGGTGCCGTTGTGGAAGGCCAGCCCGGTCACGACGCCGACGGGGCCGTGGGTGATCGAGTCGGCGGTGGACGTCGCGACGTTGGTCGAGGTCTGGACGATGTTGTTGTTGGCGTCGGCCGACACACCGAAGTGCACGCCCAGCAGGTGCGTGGGGTCGAGCGCGTTCCAGATCATCGGCGAATCGTAGCCGTCGTTGTTGCGGTCGGCGCCGGAGTGATCGGAGATCGCGATCAGCCCGCCGCCGTTCTGCACGAAGGCCAGGATCGCCGTCGCCTCGGCCGCGGTGAACAGGGTGTTGGGCTCGGGCACGATGAACACGTCGTAGTTCGACAGGTCGTAGGCGTTCGTGCCGCTGCCGTAGGTGATCGTGCCGGTGTTCGTGTGCACGGTGTAGCCGCGCTTCACCAGGTCCACGCCGTAGGAGGAGATGGCGCCCGTCCAGAAGGTGCCGGCGGTGTTGGCGCCGATGCCGCTCTGGGCCGGGGACGGGATCGGCTGGTCGTTGTCAATGACCCAGTCGGCGTTGCCCGCCTGCTCGGCGTGAGCGTTGTCGAAGAGGGCCTTCTTCTCGGCCCGGGCGGGAGCGGCGATGGCGAGAGCGAGCAGGAGGATGAGCGACAGCCGACGGAGCATCGAGGCACCTCGTCCGAGAGTGGGTCAGGGGGAATCCACGCGACGCGGTGAGGGCCCGACGTGCTGGAGCGGCAGGGACCATGATGATACGCCCCGACGCGGCCGGGCGCCAAAGCGGAGCGGCCTCGACCGTGCCCGAGCGGCCGCGGCGGCGGGATCAGCCCGCGCTCTCCGCGGCGTAACGCGAGATCAGTCCGGTCCGCACGGCGTGGCGGTACACGCGCGCGAAGGCCCAGGCGGCCAGCACCACGCAGCCCAGCGCGATGAGCGTGCCCGCCGCCAGCGCCGCGACCGGAGCCGGCCGCCCGGCGACGATGTCCCGCATCCCCTCGAACACGTAGGTCGGCGGCAGCGCGCGGGCGATCGGCCGCATCCACGCCGGCAGCACCGCCAGCGGATAGAAGACGCAGGTGAAGGGGGCCAGCATGGCCGGCACCGGCCAGATGAACCACTCCGCCGCGGGGCCGAGGCGCAGCACCAGCGCCACGCCGGCGATGCCCAGGGCGATGCCCGAGAGGAAGAGCACGAGGAAGAACGCGCCCAGCATCAGGCCGTAGGGCGCGAACGTCAGGCCGAAGAGCGGCATGGCCACCGCCACCATCACCCCGAGGCCGACCGTGCTGGTGGCGATGCTCGACAGCACCAGGCCGGCCAGGTACTCGGAGAGCCGCAGCGGCGAGGCGAAGAGGTTGAGGAAGTTGCGCGACCAGACGTCCTCGAAGAAGGCGGTGGCCACGCCGTGCATCACGCGGGCCATGAAGTCCCACAGCAGCACCGCGCCGAGCAGCACCGTCACCAGGTCGAAGCGGAAGGCGCCGGCACCGCCGAGGTAGCGGGTGAGGAAGCCCCACAGCACCATGTCAATGGCGACCCAGATGAACAGCGGGAAGACCCGCGACGGACTGCCGCGCAGCAGGTAGAGGTAGCGCAGGAAGACGGCGGTCACGCGGTGGAGGCGCACGGCGCTCACTCCTGCGCGAGCGACAGCGGCTCGCGCGCGACGGTGATGAACAACTCCTCGAGGTTCGCCCGGCCGTGCTCGCCCGGCAGCGTGCGCGGGTCGCCCTCGAGCAGCAGGCGGCCGCGCGAGAGGAACAGTACGCGGTCGCACATCTCGGCCACCTCGTGCATGTTGTGCGAGGTCCAGAGCACGCCGGCCCCCTCCCGCGCCACGAAGGCGCGGATGCGCTCGCGCATGTCGCGCGCGCTGGCCGGATCGAGCGAGGCGGTCGGCTCGTCGAGCAGCAGCAGGTGCGGCCGGTTGAGCACGGCCTTGGCCAGCGCCAGCCGCGTCTGCTCGCCCGAGGACAGCACGCCGCTGCGCGCGTGGCGGAAGCGCTCGAGCTCGAACTCGCGCAGCAGGGTGGCGATGCGCTCGCGCAGCCGCGGCACGCCGTAGATGCGGCCGAACACCGCGAGGTTCTGGGTTACCGTGAGGTTGCCGGGCAGCGGCGAGTACACGGCCGCGAAGTTCATGCGCTCGTGCGCGGCGGAGCGGTGGGTGGCGAGGTCGAGCCCCTCGACGCGGATGCGGCCGGCGTCGGGCGCCAGCACGCCCAGCACCATGTCAATGGTCGTGGTCTTGCCGGCCCCGTTGGGGCCGAGCAGGCCGACGATCTCGCCGGGCGCGACGGTGAAGGACACGTCGTCCACGGCCACCACGTCGCCGT
>CAYNPF010000261.1:0-3847 GCA_964398895.1 uncultured bacterium | reverse complement strand
CAGCCCGTGGGCGCCCCGCCGAAGGGCAGGGACTCGAGCGGCTCGGGCGGCAGCGCACTCACCGCCCGGTCGAAGTAGAGGTCACGCGTCTCGCCGGGGTCCAGCGCCGGGAGGTCGAACATGCCGATGGTCAGGTAATCGCCCACGAACGCGGCGAACTCCTGCGAGACCAGCGAGCCGCTGGTCGGGGGCGTGGCCGTCTGCGGATCGTCGTTGATCCAGCGCACGTGGAAGCGGGCCGTGTCGGCGTTCACCATTGCCCAGTCCAGCGTCTGCAGCGTGGGTGCCGGCAGGGACGCCGCGGCGGTGTGCAGGATCCCGCTTGCCAGGAGCATCACCGTGGTAAGCACGGCGATCCTCGCCGCGTGCGCCGTCATCCGTGTACGCATGTCCATGAAGTGACCTCGGGGGTGGTCATCGGGCTCGGCAGCGCATTGCTGTCCAAGGAGTTCATTGCAAGTAGTGCGCCCGACGACGACCGGGAGGTCCATTGCGCTTCGCACGGACGGACGGGGTTTGCCGCGCCCGGCGGCGGCCGCGACGGGACTTGGCGGGCGCCCGGACGGGGCGGGCCGGGCTGCGCGGGAGCGGGGCCGCGCTGGCTGGGCTCCAGGCCCCGCTTCCCCTGGGTGGAATGGCCCGGGTCGGCGTGGCCCACGGGCCCGCCCGCGGCTACTGCTCGAGCTGCTTGGTGGTGGTCAGGACGTTCTGGATGACCTCGTTGTAGTACGGCTTCTCCTTGAGGCTGGCGTACGTGCCGGGGAAGAGGACCACGGTCACGTCGGCGGATTCGTCGGAGAAGCTGTTCAGCACGATCGCGCAGCGCTGGCCGCGTTCGAGCCGCGTGTTGTCAATCATGGGGAAGTCGAAGTAGCCGACGCTGAAGCTGGCGGTCTTGGTCTGCCGACCCTGGGTGGAGTCGGGCGTCTCGATGGACAGGCCGAACTGGATCTCGCGGTTGCGGCGATCCACGCCCAGCACGTCCATGCTGAACGTGGTCTGCACGCCGTCCAGGGTGAGCACCGCCGGCTCGAGCGAGGTGCCCTCGGGATCGCCGGTCAGGTCCACGGTGCGGTCCACCTTCTTGCCGACGCCCTCGAGCACGATCATCTGCTTGCGCGAGATCTCGCGGGCCACGCGCTCGATGCGGTCCTGGTAATCGGCGTACTCGGCGTGGGCCGCGGGCGAGTGGGCGGTCGCCTCGCCCTTGAGGATGCGCCGCCTCAGGTCGAGGAACAGCGGCTTGAGGTCGAGCGACTCGTGGAAGTTGTAGGCGAGCAGCTCGAGGTTGAGCACGTCCGAGCTGAGGCTGCCGCCGGTCGGCTTGAGGAACGTGCCGAAGATCGAGACGAACATGTCCTTGCGCAGCGCGCTCTCGGACTCCTCGCGCTTGCTCATCAGCTCCGAGTAGAGCCGCGCGTTGGTCTCGACGGCCTGGCGCCGGTTCAGGTAGTCGCTCGAGAAGTAGCCGAGCAGCGCGATCGCCACGGCGGTCAGTAGCCCGCCGACGGGCTGCAGGATGATGGCCAGCTTGTCCCAGGCGTCCCGCTTCGGCCGGTCCTCCACGGCTACTTCCGCCGCAGGCTCAGGGCCCCGTCCTTCTTCTCCAGCAACAGGTCGTAGCGGGTCGGCTCCTTGTAGGAGAAGACGTCGAGGGTGAGGGTCTTCTTCTCGTAGACGAGGGTCAGGAGGCACTTGCCCGGCTCCTTGACCATGAGCCTGTAGGCCCCGTAGGCGTCGGTGGCCGTCGAGTCGGCCGTCGGGCCCACGACGCGGGCCTCGCCGGGGGCGAGCCGGGCGATCTTCACCGGCACGCCGGCCGGCAGAGGCTTCCCGTCCAGCTTGATGTCGCCGAAGAGCCGGCCGGCCGAGGCGGTGGCCGGCAGCGAGCAGGCGAGCAGCACGAGGGTGGCGGTGAGGCGATGACGCATGGTCGGGCTCCTTCGTTCAGGCCGGGCCCGCTGGGGTGGGCCGGCGGACTCCCGCGGAGGCGGGACGTGAGGCGGCAGAGTAGCGCCGAGCGGACCGGTGGGCCAGCGCACCGAGGCGGCAGCGGCGCGACGCAGCGATGTCCGGCTACCGAGACAGGCGGCGAGTGCACTTTTCGATTGCCTGACAATGCCTCCGTGCCGCACCATCACGGCTAACAGGTTCTGGCGTCCCCTCCGCCTCCCCCCGAAGCGGCCGCGTTCGGAATCCAATCGGAGCAAGCGTGCAGTCGCCCCCCCGCCCCGGCAAGTCCCGGGTGCGGTGGCTCTGTTGCACGCCGGCAGCGTCCAGCGTGACGGATCACGCACCGCACCTCGGACCGATTGGATGTCACGCAGCCCGACTGCCCGGCCGCCCGATGACCATGGCGTCGTCCCGCGCAGCGCCATCCCCGCGCTGACGCGGACGTGCCTGCCTGCCGCACGGCGGCGGGCTCGTCCGACCCCCGCAGCCACTCCCTCTCGTCTCGCACCGCGCGTCCTCGCGATCGCCGCCGGAGTCCCCGAGCGTTCGGCGGGCGGCCGATGCCGCGCGGCTTCTCCATACGACCACGGAACCCGGCAGCACCGATTCACTCCGCACTGCGGGCGTGCCCAGCACGCGGCCGCATCCTCGGGAGGCCCCTCCATGCACCTCGGTACTCGATTCGGATCCGGACTGGCAGCCATCGCCGCGCTCGCGGTGGTGATGATGGTGACGTGCGGCAGCGCGTGGGCGGCGACGACCTACACGTGGAACCAGACCGGGAGCGCGTCCTGGGCGGTTGCCACGAACTGGACGCCGACCCGCACGAGCCCGGCGACGGACGACATCCTGCAGTTCAACAACGCCGCGACCACGACGGTCACCAGCGTGCCGACGGAGACGATCGGGCGGCTCCTGGTGTCGGGCGGTACCACGGTGACCCTCCAGCCCGCCGCCAGCGGGAACAAGCTGACCATCGGTGGTGGGGCAGGGGCACTCTCGGTGGCCAGCGGGTCCGCTCTCAACGTGAGCACGGCCAGCACGCTGGCCTTGACGCTCGCGCTGACGACGGGCTCGACCGGCAGCATCAGCGGCAACATGACCTTCTCCGGTGGCACCGGCAACGCGACCCACGTCCTGTCGGCCGCCGACGCCGCCGGGATCACCTTCAATAGCGGTGCGAGGTTCACCCAGGGCACCTACTGCACGGGGAACGTCTTCGGCACGGGAACGGCCGGATCCGTGGTGTTCGCGTCGGGTGCCGAGTTCGTCAGCCAGGCCGGCAGCAACCCGTTCGGTACCACAGCGGGTGTCTGCCAGTTCCAGGCCGGCAGTTGGTACCGCCACCAGCAGAGCAACACGCCGTCGTTCAGCGGACGCACCTACGCGAACTTCGAGTACAACTACTCGGGCTCCATCTCCGGCTCCGGCAGCAACGCCCTCAGCATGGATAACCTGACCGTGTCCGCCGGCAAGCTCACCATGGGGATGACGGGGGCGTTCAACCTCAAGGGCAACGTGTCGGTGGCCTCGGGGGCGACGCTGGCCTTCGGCCCGAGCAGCCTGGCCACGCTGACCCTGAGCGGCTCGTCCGCCCAGACCGTGAGCAGCAGTGGGACGCTGTCGTTTGCGGCGAACCAGAGTGTGGTCGTGGCGAACGCCGCCGGCGTGGTCGTCAACAACCCGATCACGCTGCCGGGAAGCACGACGGTGAATGCCGGGGCGACCTTGGCCACGGCCGCGGGGCTGACCAACAGCGGCACGCTGACGATCAACGGCACGCTGCAGATCAACTCCGGTGGTTACATCTCCGGCACGGCCCCGGTGTACGCCGCCGGCTCGCTGCTCAGGTACAACAGCGGCGGCACGTACGGGCGCGGGCTCGAGTGGAGCG
>CAYNPF010000260.1:0-3860 GCA_964398895.1 uncultured bacterium | reverse complement strand
CAGTCGCCGGGGTCGGGGTCGCGGACGTCGGCGAGGTTGGGCTCGTAGAGGTTCCCGGCGGTGCTGAACGGGTAGCCGTGGGCGGCCCGGTCGAAGTGGACGTTGTCCACCAGCACCCAGTGGATGCCCTCGGCCTCGAGCGCGGGGATCATGCGGGAGGCGAAGGCGTTCTCGGGCGGGAACATCCCGTGCGAGGCGCCGCCGGCGATCTCGCCGGTCAGCCGGACACGGTGCGCCTGCACCTGGCGGCGCAGGTCGGCGGTCTCGATGACGCCCATGAGCGGGTGGTGGTACCCGAAGCCGACCAGGTCGAGGCGCGGGTTGCCGAGGGTCGTGCTCTGGGCGCGGATGGCGTTCCACGGGCTCTTCCAGCCCTGGAAGTTCCCGTTGCCGCCGGCCTCGAGCTCGTCGAGGTTCTCGATCAGCGAGCCGCTGAAGCTCACCTGCGCGCCGAAGTGCCCCATCCCGGCGGTGATCCCCTTCTGCACCGCGTCGCGCGGCCAGGCGGTGTACGGGCCGACGCGCTGGTTGTGGATGTCCACCACCGAGTAGCCGTAGCGCCCCGCGGCCTCGGTGGCGAGGATGCTCTCGTAGGGCCAGTAGATGGGCTGGTGCATGTGCCACAGGAAGGCGATGTAGATCGGCGGGTTCGCGGCCGGGGCCGCCGCGGTCGCCCCCGGGGCGGACGCGGCGAGCAGCAGGCCGGCGAGGACGGCGGAGACGAGCGGCCGCATGGCGGACTCCTGTCGGATGGATCGGGCACGTGGTGACGCGAGCGAGCCACCTCGAGGATACACCCGGCGCGCCGTGGCCGCATGGCCGGCGGAGCGTTCAGCCGACGCGGCGATCCCCGGGGGAGCGGCGGCCGCGCGGGGCCAGGAGCGGTCCGGGATGGCCCCCGCGGAGGTCCACGCGCCGCAGCAGCACGGCGGTGATCAGGCCGATCAGCAGCATGGCCACGAAGAACAGCAGGTAGGACAGGCGCCAGTCCAGCCCCCGCGTCATCATGCTGTACTCGGACATGCCGCCGATGCTGGCCAGCAGGTTCAGGGGCAGGAAGACCACGTTGATCAACGTGAGGTTCTTGAGCAGCACACTCATGTTGTTGTTGATCAGGCTGCCGCGCGCGTCCATCAGGCCGGCGAACACGGTCGAGTAGATCTCGGCCTGCTTGTAGCACTGGTTGTTCTCGATCACCACGTCGTCGAGGAAGGCGAGATCGCCCTCCGCGAAACCGGTGCGCTCGGCATGGCCGCGCAGCCGGGTGAGCACCACCCCGTTCATGTTGATGGCGTTCAGGTAGTAGATGAGGCTCTCGCTCAGGTTGAACATCTGGATCAGGTGCTTGTTCTCCATGGAGGTGTTGATCTTCTCCTGGAGGTCCCGGGCGATCATCTTGATGACCTTGAGGTGCTCCTGGTAGTGCTGCACGGTCGAGAGGAGCAGGCCGAGCAGCACGTCGGTCGGGTTGCGGAGCGTGGCCAGGTAGCGGGAGCCGGTCGTCAGGGGCACGTTGTCGGAGACGATGATCACCAGCCGGCCCTCCAGCAGCAGCATCCCGATCGAGGCGACGTTGAAGTAGAACGTGTCCTTGCCGGAGTAGTTGGTGGGGCGCTTCCAGATCAGGAAGATCCGGTCGGGTGCGGCCTCGAGGCGCGACACCTCGTCGGGGTCGAGCGCGGACGAGAGCGTGTGCTCGTCGAGGTGGAAGAGCGCACCCAGCGCCTCGCGCTCGGAGGCGTCCGGGTTCACGTAGAGCTGCACCGCCGCCCGATCGGAGTCGGTCGCGACCAGTGCCCCGTCGGCGATCTCGAATCGTCGGATCATCGGGAACCCCCTCCTCTTCCCCGCGGGCCCCGCTCGGGCCGCGCCGTCGGTGCGCACTATCGCCCGCGGGTGGCCCGGCGGCAAGGCGAAAGCCCGTCGCGACGCCATCCGCGCGGCGGGCCCGGCCCGGCGCCGGGAACGGTCGCGGGGACGCGCGCTCGGGCACGCGTCCCCACGATCCGGCACGTCCTGGGTCGCTACTTCTTGCAGCCCTTGCAGGCCTTCTTGGCCGGCTTCTTGGCGACCTTCTTCGCGGCCTTCTTGACGACCTTCTTCGCGGCCTTCTTCTTCGCTGCCATGCGTTCCTCCTCCTGGTTGGGTCGCGGATGGCCGGGTGGCCGATACTCCCGGCCGCCACGGCGGGGACATGCCGATGCATGCTCCTGCGCCAACTTGCCCCAGTCGGCGGCGGATTGCAATGAAAGAACGTCGTTCGCGACCGGGAATCGCCTCTCGGGCGGGCAGCGGATCGGACTGCAGTTCGGCGGCGATGCGGCCGATAACCTCCGCGTACCGGCCATCCGGCCGGTGCCGGCGAATCGCGACCGATGCACACGTGACCGAGGCAGCACGAAGCTGCGCGGGCGGCGACACGCGCCCGACGGAGGCGATCAGGGATGATCCGACACGCTCCCGGTCCGCAGGAGCCGTGCGGCGGCGCGGCGCGCGCCATGGCAGGGTGCGCCGCGCTCGTCGCGTCCCGGGGGCGGTACTGATGCGCCGCCTCATCGTGCTCCTGGTCCTACTCCTGGTCCTGGTCGTGCTGGTGGCGCGACTGGGCTGGCGACAGGTCTACGAGAGCGTGCCACGCGTCAGTGGCCGGGCCGACCTGATGGTGGACGACGTCCCCTGGCGCGAGGCCGCCTCCTGGCGCTTCCGCGACGGCGGCTTCCCGCGGGCCTGGGGCTGGGGCTCGTGGCGCCTGGTGGACGGCGTGCTCGAGGGACGCGAGGAGCGCGGCGACTTCGCCGTCTACTTCTGCCCCGTCGAGCACGGCGGCGACTTCCTGCTCCAGACCCGGGTGCGCATCCTGCCGGATTCCGCCGGGCGGGCGACCGAGGCGCACCTGCTCACCCGCGACAGTCGCGAGCTGAAGTGCGAGAGCGGCGCCGTGATCTTCGGCGGGCAGGACCGCATGAGCGTACGGCACATGGTGGACCACGAGGACTACGTGCTGCGCGTGGTGAAGCCCGGGGTGGTGATCCGTCCCGGTGGCTGGCACACGCTGGCCTTCGCGGTGCGCGACGGCCGCGTCTTCGCCTGGCTGGACGGTCGGCTGGCGCATCGCTCCGATCACCGCTATCCGACCGGCTACTACCGCGAGCCGCACCTGGCGGTGCGCAACGGCGTGGCCCAGTTCAGCGAGTTCCGACTCCTGGTGGCGCCATGAGACCCTCGATCCCGATCCCGCGTCCTCGTCCGGCCACCGGTCCCGCGGAGGCCCGACCCCGGCCGTGGCGCTTCGCCGCGGCGCTCGTCGTCGCCGGGCTGCTGGTCGCCGCGGTGGCCATGGCCTGGGACGCGCCCATTCCCGCGGGCCAGCGGCACGAGCGACCGTGGTACATCCTGGCGATGCTCTACCCGCTCTACGCGATCCTGTTCGTGATCTGCGTCTACACGGTGCGGCACTACTGGTTCACGCTGAACCGGCTGCACGGCGTCCAGCGGCACCCCTACCTCGACATTGACACGGCCGACTGGCCCGAGGTGACGGTGCTGGTGCCGGCCCACGACGAGGAGCCGGTGATGGAGGGAATCCTCACCGCGCTGCTGGACGTGGACTACCCGCGCGGTCGCCTGCACATCCTGCCCGTGGACGACCGCTCGAAGGACGGCACGGGCGCGATCGTGGACGAGTTCGCGGCGCGGCACCCCGGCGTGGTGACGCCGTTCCACCGGCGCAAGGGCGAGCCGGGCAAGGCGGCGGCGCTGCGCGACGCGATGAAGCTGGTCACCACCGACATCGCCCTCGTCTTCGACGCCGACTACATCCCCGGCCGCGGCATCGTCAAGCAACTCGTGGCGCCGTTCTT
>CAYNPF010000259.1:0-3863 GCA_964398895.1 uncultured bacterium | reverse complement strand
AGGCGGGCGACGCCCGCGACGCCTGCCCGGGGCCTCGAGGTGCTCGACGGTCCGCTCGCTCTCCAGCTCCCCGAGCACCTCGCGTGCGCGTTCGAGCACGCTCTCGGGCAGGCCGGCCAGCCGGGCGACGTGGATGCCGTAGGAGCGGTCGGCGGCCCCCTCGCCGATCCCGTGCAGGAAGATCACGGTGCCGCCCGTCTCCTCGACGGTGACGTGGATGTTGGCGAGCCGCGGCAGGCGGCTCGCGAGCTGGGTCAACTCGTGGTAGTGCGTGGCGAAGATGGTGCGCGGGCGCGGGCCGTCGGCCGCGTGCAGGTGCTCGGTCACCGCCCACGCCAGGGCGAGGCCGTCGTAGGTGGCGGTGCCGCGCCCGATCTCGTCGAGCAGCACGAGCGAGCGCGAAGTGGCCGAGCGCAGGATGTCGGCGGTCTCGCTCATCTCGACCATGAAGGTGCTCTGGCCGGCGCCGAGACGGTCGGCGGCGCCGACCCGCGTGAACAGCCGGTCCACCCGCCCGATCTCCGCCCGACGCGCCGGCACGAACGAGCCGCACTGCGCCAGCAGCACGATCAGCGCCACCTGGCGCAGGTACGTGCTCTTGCCACCCATGTTCGGCCCGGTGAGCAGGAGGATCTGGCGGTCCGCGCCGTCGAGCCGGCAGTCGTTGGGCACGAAGGCCCCGCGCGGCAGCAGTCGCTCGACCACCGGGTGGCGGGCGCCCTCGAGCCGGATGCGATCGGAGTCGTCCACCAGCGGCCGCGTCCACTCGTAGCGGGCCGCCGCCTCGGCGAGCGCCGACTCGGCGTCGAGCCGGGCGAGCACGCCGGCCACCTCCTGCACCCGGGGCACGAACGCCGCCGCCCGTTCGCGCAGGCCGGTGAAGAGCTCCTGCTCGAGGGCCGCGAGCTTCTCCTCGGCCCCGAGGACCTCCGCCTCGCGGGCCTTGAGCGCCGGGGTGACGAAGCGCTCGGCCGTGGTCAGGGTCTGGCGGCGCTCGTAGTCCGACGGCACCTTGTCGAGGTGCGCGCGCGTGATCTCGAGGTAGTAGCCGAAGACGCGGTTGTAACCCACCTTGAGCGACGGGATGCCGGAGCGCTCGCGCTCGGAGCTCTCCAGCTCGGCGATCCAGCGCTTGCCGGAGTGGGCCAGGGCGTCGAGCTCGTCGCGGCGATCGTCGTGACCCGGGCGGATGATGCCGCCCTCGTGCGAAACCGGGGGCGGCTCGTCCACCAGCGCGGCGCGCAGCAGCGCCTCCAGCTCGGGCACGGCCGCGGGGCGGACCATGCGGCCGTCGGCGTCCACGCCGTCGAGGGCGGCCGCCAGCTCCGGCACGCGGGCGAGGCAGTCGCGCAGCGCGCCGAGGTCGCGCGGCGTGGCCTTGCCGCAGGCGACGCGGGCCGCCAGCCGCTCGAGGTCGGGCAGGCCCTTGAGCCGCTCGCGGAACAGCGTGCGGGCCGTGCCCGCGGCCAGCCAGCGGTCCACCGCGTCGTGGCGCCGGCCCAGCGCCTCGCGGTCGGTGAGCGGACGCTCGAGCCACGTTCGCAGCCGGCGCGAACCCGGAGCGCTCACGCAGAGGTTCAGGTGCCGCCAGAGGGTGTGGCTCGCCTCCCCGCCCGGCTGCGGCTGGAAGAGCTCGAGATGCCGGGCGGTCGCCGCGTCGTAGCGCAACACCGCCTCCTCGCTCCAGCGCTCCACGCGCGTCAGTTGCAGCGCGGCCCCACCCTGCACCCGGTCGAGGTAGTCGAGCGCCGCGGCGGCGGCCAGCGCCGCCACCGGCAGGTCGGCCAGCAGGACCGCACCGGCCTCGCCCCAACGCGCCGCCGGGAGACCCTCGTCGAGGAAGCGCCGCGCCGTGGCGCTGCTGCGGGCGCCGGGCTGGCCGCCGAGCACGCCGTCGAGGCGCGCGGCGCTCGACGCGTCGAGGTCGCCGGCCGCGGGCACCAGCCACTCCGAGACCGGCAGGCGCGAGAGGAAGCCGGGTGCTTCGTCCCACGGGGTCTCGGCCAGCCGCACCTCGCCGGTCGAGGCGTCCGCCAGGCAGACCCCCACGCCCGCCGCCGCGGGCCACAGCGCGGCGAGGTAGTTGTTCGCCGCTCCCTCGAGGAAGGCGTCGGCGGTGACGGAGCCGGGCGTGAGCACCTCGGTGATCCCGCGCTGCACCAGCCCCTTCGCCTGGGCGGGATCCTCGAGCTGATCGCAGATCGCCACCTTGTGCCCGAGGCGCAGCAGGCGGGCGAGGTACGCGTCGCGCTGGTGCCACGGGATCCCGCACATGGGAATCGGCTCGGGATCATGCTTGTTGCGCGACGTCAGGGTGAGCCCCAGCAGCGCTGCGCCCCGCACCGCATCGTCGAAGAACATCTCGTAGAAGTCGCCGAGGCGGAAGAAGAGGAACGCCTCCGGCTGTTCCTGCTTGACGCGCAGGTACTGGTCCATCAGCGGCGTGCGCGCCGCCGGCTTCGTGCCGCTCACGGCCGCTCTCCCGCACGGTGCGGCGTCCCGGCGGCGCCGGCGCGCATGGCCTCGACGCTGCGCGGGTACTCGTGCACCAGGCGCTCGCGCGCGCGGCGGGCGAGCTCCGGCCGGTGCAGCACGCCCGCCACCACCGCCACCCGCTCGAGCGCGGCCGGGCCGCTCTCCCCCGGCTCACCGGCGAGCAGCGTCTGCAGCGCCTCCAGCGCCCGGTCCGCACGCCCCGTCGCCTCCCAGCACTGCGCCATGCCGAGCAGCGCGTCGGCCCGCCGCGGCGAATCCCCGCGGGCCACCTCCTCGAACGCCCCGCGCGCCGTCGCGGCGTCCCCCGCCCCCAGCCAGGCGAGCCCCGTCCAGTAGCGCATCTCGACCCGGCCGACGGGGTCGAATCGCGGCGTGGCCCGGGCGAACGCCTCCGCGGCCTGGCGGTACTCTCCGCGGGCGTAGTGGAGGTAGCCGAGGGTCATCGCCGCCTCGGCGGCCCCGCGACCGCGGCCCGCCTCCAGGCGGGTCAGCGGTCGAAGGAGGCTGTCGGCGGGCAGGGTCTCGAGCAGCCGCTGCACCGGGGAGACGGCGGCCACGATCAGGGCGGCGACGAGGCAGGCGGGACCGGACATGGAAGCGGCAGGATATCGCCGGGCCCGCCAAAAGGGAACCTCCGCCCGCCCTCCGCCCGCCCGGGAAAGACGACGGGCCGGGTCGTGGGACCCGGCCCGTCCGGAGCTGCCGCCCGAGGCTACTCCTCCTCCTCGGGCTCGCCGCGATCCTTCTCGCGCGGCTTGGCGTCCACCACCGGCTCGGCCGGCGGGTTCGCCGCGATCTTCGCGCGGACCGCGTTGCGCTTCGACGTCCACTCCGCGAGCGCGATGTCGTCCTGCTCCGAGAGCCAGGCCTTCACGCTCAGGATGAGACGGTGATTCGCGACGTCCACGCGCGTCACCTTCATGGTGAGCTCCTCGCCCACCTCGAAGGCGTCGTTGGGACGCTTCAGGTCCTCGATGCCGAGCTGCGACAGCGGCACGAAGCCCTCGATGCCCTCGCCCACGTCCACGATGGCGCCGCGGTCGAAGAGCCGGTTCACCGTGCCGTTCAGCTCCATGCCCGACGGGAAGCGCTCCGCCAGCGCCGGCCACGGATCCTCGCTCACCTGCTTGAGGCCGAGGCTGATGCGGCGGTGCTCCTTGTCGATGGAGAGGATCACCACGTCCACGGTGTCACCCTTCTTGAGCACCTCGCTGGGGTGGGCGACGCGCTTCGTCCAGGACATGTCGGAGACGTGGACCAGGCCGTCAATGCCCTCCTCGAGCTCGACGAAGGCGCCGAAGTTCGTGAGGTTCCGGACCTTGCCCCGCACCCGCATGCCGGCCGGGTACTTCTCGTCCAGGGTGAGC
>CAYNPF010000258.1:0-3874 GCA_964398895.1 uncultured bacterium | reverse complement strand
GGACGCAGCGGGTTCGTCTCGCGGATGGGCAGCTCGTCGGCGAAGACCATGCCGTACTCCTCGCTCGAGCAGGCGAGCTGGATGCGGCAGGTCAGCCCGATGCGGCGCACGGCCTCGAAGAGGTTCAGCTCGCCCAGCACGTTCGTGGTGAGCGACTCGGTCGGCGCGCTCCACGAGGTGGGCACGAACGACTGCGCCGCCAGATGGAAGATCCAGTCGGGGCGGATCCGTTCGAGCGTGTCGCGGGTCGAGGAGGCGTCGCGCAGGTCGCACTCGACCAGCGTGATCCTGTCCTTGACGTGCTCGATGTTCTCCAGGGGACTGCGCCAGCGCTGGATGCCGAAGATCTCGCAGTCGTTCCGGGTGAGCATGTAGTCCACGAGGTGGCTACCGGCGAAGCCGGTAACCCCGGTGACGAGCACGCGGCGCATGATGGAGGCCCTCAGGGTGATGGGTGGAGACGACGGAGCGGCTCCGACGTTAGGGGCTGGGAGCCCCAAGGTCAACGGTCCGGGCGCGCCTGTGAATCGCGAGGCGCGCCCCCCCCGGTCCCGTCCCCGGCCGCCAGCCACTCGAGCCGCTCGATGATCCTCTCCCAGCCGAAGTGACGCCGCGCATGCTCGCGGGCCCGTTCCGCCCGCTTCGCCGCCGCAGTCGGGTCGCGTAGCGTGTCCACCACCGCGGCGGCCAGGCCCGGCGCGTCGAGCGCCGTGAGCAGGTGCTCGCCATCGCGGGCGCCGAGGGCAACCGCGACCGGAGGCGTCGTGACCACGGGGACTCCCGCCGCCATCGCCTCCAGTACCTTGGTCTGGATGCCGGTGGAGAAGCGCAGCGGCGCCAGCATCACGTCCACCGAGGCCCACAGGTCCAACAGGTCGGGGAACGGGCCAGTGACCTCCACCCCCGCAGCGGCGGCGGCTTCACGGATGGCCGGGACAGGATCCGCGCCTGCCAGCAGGAACCGGGCCCCCGGGACCGCGGCCCGGATCGCCGGCCAGACTTCCCGCACGGCGAACAACGCGCCGTCCACGTTGTGCGGGACCGAGAGGTTCCCCAGGAACACGATGCGCGACGGGACCGCCGTGCGGCGCGTGACGCAGAACAGCCGCTCGTCCACGCTGTGCGTCACCAACTCCACGTGTGGGCACCCGATGCGCTCGAGGTCCACCACGTCGGACGGCGAGATGGCCCAGCTCTCGGCGAAGCACCGGCTCATGCGGGTCGTGTAGCTGTCCACGCGCCAGCGCTCCCAGTGTATCCCGGGACGCCTCCACCAGGGGGCGAAGCGCTGAGAACGGCCGAGCGCCAGGCCCAGCGAGTCCACCAGCCAGAGCACCTTGGCCGGGTGCTGGAGATCGGCGGCGAAGGGCGCCATGCGGATCAGGTGCGCGAAGACCACGTCGAACTCCCCCGCCGCCGCCAGCCTGCGTACCAGGGTCCGCATCCTGCCCGAGCGATAGAAGGAGACCTGCGACGGCACGGGCAGCGGCAGACCGGCCCAAGCCTGCAGCCAGGAGCGCCAGCGCGGCAGGCGCACGGTCTCGATCCGCGCGCAGTACCGGGACACCTGAACCAGCGCCTCGGGTGGCTCCCGCCCGTCCGTGAACGAGACCAGTGTGATCTCGTGCTGGGCCGACAGCCTCCGCAGGACATTGAAGATCATGACCCGGTCGCCACGGTCGGGCGGCCAGGGGAATCTCGATGTGAGTATCAGGATCTTCAAGCGTGGGTCCCGCTGAGGGTGAGGGCCACCCGGGGTGCGGCGGCCGAAGGTCGTAGTCTCTCCCGGCGTCCCGCCGGTGACAAGTCGGGCCCGTCCTCCCCCGCACCGCCGGGCCCCGCCGCGCATCCACAGGGGCGACGGGCGTGTGCTAGAGTCTCCGGTCCGGGCCCGCCCGATCACCGCCCACGCCGGCCGCGCCCGGACCCGGGCACACACCCTGTGCGGCCACGCCCGCGCCGCCCGAGGAGGCCATGGTCCCACCGCAGTCCCCCGCCCCGGCGACCCCGTTCCCGGGACGCATGGACATCGAGCAGGTCCGGCACATCCTGCCGCAGCTCATTGACGCGCTGAGCGACGCGGTGGTGGTGGTGGACCGCGACCAGCGCATCGTCGCCGCCAACCGCCGCTACCTCGACACCTTCGGCGACCGGCGCGCGGCCGTGATCGGCACCCGCTGCCAGGAGGTGCTCCGCTGCCCCGAGGCCGGGGCCGAGGGTCCGGGCAGCCGCTGCGCGGCCTGCGAGGTGCTGGAGCTCAAGCGGGCGGTGCGCCGCGTGCGCAACATGACCGATCCGAGCGGGGCGCAGCGGCGCTGGGAGGCCACCTACAACCCGGTGCTCGACGCCGACGGCGAGGTCAGCCACGTGGTCGAGGTGTGGCGCGACATCACCGAGCGCAGCGACCTCGAGTCGCAGCTCGCCCACAGCGAGCGCCTCGCCTCGCTGGGCACGCTCGCCGCCGGCGTGGCACACGAGCTCAACAACCCCATGGCCGCCATCCTCGCCGGGGTCGAGCGCCTGCGCCGCTGGCTGACGCGCGAGCAGCAGTTGCCCCGCCGCAGCAAGGACGACGTGGACTCGGTCCTGCAGGGCATCGAGCGCGAGACCCAGCGCTGCACCGAGACCACCGGCAAGCTGCTGCTGCTGGCGCAGCCCTACCGCGCCGCCACCGCCTGGGTGGACGTGAACCGGGCGGTGCGCGACATGCTCTCGCTGCTCGGCTACCAGATCGTCAAGCAGGGCATCACCACGGTGCCGGACCTCGATCCCCGGCTGCCGCTGATCTGGGCGCGCGAGTCGGGCATCCGCGGCATGTGCATGAACCTGTTCATGAACGCGGTCCAGGCGATGAAGGAGGGCGGCGTGCTCACCGTGCGCACGCGCAGCGCCGGCTCGCGCATCAGCCTCGAGGTCGGCGACACCGGCCCCGGCATCGCGCCGCAGCACCTCGACCGCATCTGGGACCCCTTCTTCACCACCAAACCGATCGGCCAGGGCACCGGGCTGGGGCTCTCCATCACCCAGCGCACGGTGACCGGCTACGGCGGGACCATCCGGGTGGACAGCCGCCCGGGCGAGGGCGCCCGCTTCATCGTCGAGCTGCCCGTCGAGGGCCCGGGAGGCACCGATGGCTGAGGTCCGTCTGCTGCTGGTGGACGACGAGGAGTTCTTCCGCGAGAGCGTCGCCAAGGAGCTGGCGCTCACCGGCTACGCCGTCGAGTCGGCCGGCTCGCTGGCCGACGCGCGCCGCCTGCTCAAGCAGGGTTCCTTCCACCTCGCGGTGCTCGACCTGCGCCTGCCCGACGGCAGCGGCCTCGATCTGCTGGCCGAGATCAAGGAGTCGTCGCCGCTCACCGAGGTCGTCGTCCTCACCGCCTTCGGCACCATCGAGGAGGGCGTGCAGGCGATCAAGCAGGGGGCGCACGACTTCCTCACCAAGCCCTGCCGCCTCGACACGCTGGAGGCGGTGCTGGAGAAGGCCGGCGAGAAGCAGAGCCTCGAGCGCAGCAACGCCGCGCTGGTCCACCAGGTCGAGCGGCTGCAGCCCAGCCAGCGCTTCGTCGGCCAGTCGCCGCAGGTGCGCGAGATGCTGCGGCTGGTGGACCGCGTCGCCCCCACCGACTCGACGGTGCTGATCCGCGGCAAGAGCGGCGTCGGCAAGGAGATGGTCGCCAACGCCATCCACCGCCAGAGCCCGCGCTCCCGCCAGCCCTTCGTGGTGGTGGACTGCGCCGCGCTGCACGAGAACCTGCTGCAGAGCGAGCTGTTCGGACACGAGAAGGGCGCCTACACCGGCGCGGTCTCGCTCAAGCACGGCCTGTTCGAGGTGGCCGACCGCGGCACCGTCTTCCTCGACGAGATCGCCGAGATC
>CAYNPF010000257.1:0-3878 GCA_964398895.1 uncultured bacterium | reverse complement strand
GACAAGATCTCGAAGAGCACGGGGACGGGCAGCCTGTTCTACGTGGACGAGATCGCGGCGCGCACCGATCCGGAGGTGGTGCGCTACTACCTGCTCTCGACCCACTACCGCAGCCCGATCGAGTTCAACGAGGAGCGCCTGGCCGAGGCGGCCGTCGCCCACCAGCGGCTGCGCGGGGGCCTGGAGCGGGCGGGGGCCTGGGGGGGCGAGGCCGGCCCCGAGGCGACCGGGCCGCTGGCCGAGGCGGTGGCGGAGTGCGAGCGGCTCTTCGGCGAGGCCATGGACGACGACTTCAACAGCGCCGGGGCCATCGGCCAGCTCTCCCGGCTCTCCACCCGCCTCCATCGGGCGCTGGAGGAGGGGGACCCCGGGGCGACCTCGGCCGCCCGGACCATGCTGCGGCTGGGCCGGGTGCTGGGGCTCTTCTGGCGGGACCCGGTCGGTGAGTCCTGGCCGGCGGAGGTCACCGGGCTGGTCGAGGAGCGGGAGCAGGCCCGGAAGGCCCGGGACTGGTCCCGGGCCGACGCCCTGCGCCAGCGTCTCCTGGACGAGTTCGGGGTGGTCCTCGAGGACGTCAAGGGCCAGCCGCCCCGGTTGAAGCGACGCTAGTTGGGCCAGGGAGTCCCGCGGCGGGCCGGACGGTTGCCTCGTTCGGCCCGAACTCCTTGACCCTCGTCGAGCCGCAGGACTACGCTCCTGTGTGCCGGGCGACCCGTGAAAGCGTCTGCTGGCGGAAGGGGATCACCCCGTGTCCGACTCCCGTCCGCGGCGACGATTCCCCCTGTGGGATGAGCGGGGCTGACCGGTTGTCGTATGGCTTTCCGCTTCAGGAAAGGGAGTCATGGTTCGTTCTTCTTGGAATCGGTGGTTGGTCGTCGTCATGACGCTGTGCCTCGTCACCGCGTCCCTCTCCTTGCTGAGCGCGCCCGCTTCGGCGTCGGCGCTGTTCGGCTCCACTCTCCTGCAGAATCCGGGAGATCCGACTTCGTCCACCGTGGCGAACGCGGGCGATCCGGACGTCCCGATGGGACCGGGAGATGGTCGGACCGGAGTGACTGCGAAGTCATTCGGCAGGACGGGAGTGGTGCGCAGGGTGTCGTCTCGGGAGGTCGGTTGCGCGGGTGACGCACTGACCCTGGACAGCGTCGTGATGACCAACGTGCGCCTGATGCTGCTGAGCCTGAGGGGCTTCTACCTGGGCTTCTGAAGTCCGGCAGCAGTGGGTAGCAACTGACCGGAGTGAAGTCGGCGTGCCGATTGGTGACCGGAATCGGATTGCCGAGCTTGAAGAGCGCCTGGCTCGGGCGCGCGCGGACGGGTTCGCGCACGCCGAGCCGGGGACTGCCATCGCCGAGCTCGAACTGCTGGCCGACCTGTACATGCAGGCGGACAGCTACCTGCCGGCGCTGGAGACGATCCAGCGCCTGCTGGCCCTGCCTGCCGCCCGGACGCTCTCGCCCGACCGCAAGGTCGCCCTGGAGAGTCGGGCGGTGGGGTGCCGGCTCGCGCAGGGAGACCCGCTCGGCGCGCTGGCACACTGCCGCGAACTGCTGGCGGTGGAGGAGAACATCACCTCGGCGGCGCTGCGCTCGCGGATCCACATGCAATGCGCGGAGGCCCTGTTCCGACTGGGGCGGCTCGAGGACGCGCTCCCCGAGGCCACCGCGGCACTGGCCCAGGCCGACACGGCCGGGGACCACGGGTTGGCGGCTCGCGCCCTGCACCACCTCGGGCGCATCTGCTTCCGCAAGGGCGACCTGGTGGGCGCCCGCGACCACTACGAGCAGGCCCTGGGGTTGTACCGGCGGCTGAAGGACGAGTGGCGCGCCGCGATGGCCCGCGTGGACCTGGCGCTGATCCTCAAGAACCAGTGCGAGTGGGACGCGGCTGTCGCCCACCTGCAGGCGGCGCTCGAGACGTTCCGAGGGCTGGGTCGGTTCCCGTCCGTGGCGGATGCCCTGCTCAATCTCGGCATCGTCTACCAGAAGAGCGGCGAGTGGGAGCGGGCCGGCGATTGCTACGGCCAGGCCGAGCAGATCTACCAGCAGATCGCCAACCCGTTGCGGCTGACCATGGTACGGATCGCGCGCGGGAACGTCGCGCGGCTGCAGCGTCGTTTCGACGACGCCGAGGCCCTGTTCGCCGAGGCGCTCCGGCTGGCTCGCGAGCTGGACGCCTCCCGCGAGGAGGTCCTGGCCATCGAGTTCCTGGGCGAGCTGGACGCGGACCGCGATCGCGACTCCGATGCGCTGGCCCGCTACGACCAGGCGCTCATGCTCGCCAGCGGGATCGGGGCCGAGGGGGACCTCGTCGTCGAGCTGGAGCGCCGTCGCGCGGACAGCCTGGCCCGGCTCGGGAGACTGGACGAGGCCGAGCGTGCCTGTCGGCGCGCCCAGACCGTGGCAGAGCGCATCGGCGACCATCTCGAGCTGGCGCTGGCGCTCCGGGCCGCGGCGGCCATCGCGTGGGCGCGCGGACAGCGCGACGAGGCGAAGGCCGGCTGGGCCGACGCGGTGCGTCGGCTTACGGGCATGCGGGAGCGCTACGAGCTCGCCCGTACGCTGTTCGACCTCGGCCGGGCCGAGACGGATGCGCGCGAGGGGCGCCGCCACCTCTACCGCGCCAGCGCCCTGTTCGCGGAACTGTCGGCGCAGGAATGGCTTGCCCGCACCGATCGCGAGCTGCAGCGCCTGCTGGGATCGGCGGGGCTGGAGGACGTCGTGACCGCGGTGGCGCGGACCGATCGCCGCGGGCGGGCTCCCCAGCTCTTCGCCTACTCGAACGCCATGCAGCGAGTGGACGCGCTCGCGCGTCGCGCCGCGGCGACCGACCTCTCGGTGCTGGTCACGGGCGAGACGGGAACGGGCAAGGAGATCGTCGCCCGGACCATCCACGCGCTCTCGTCGCGGGCGGCGCGGCCCTTCCTGGCCGTCAACTGCGGCGCGCTCCGGGCCGAGCTGGCCCTGTCGCAGCTCTTCGGCCACCGCAAGGGGGCCTTCACCGGGGCGCACGCCGACGCGGCCGGACTGGTGGAGGCGGCCGATGGCGGCACGCTCTGCCTCGACGAGGTGGGCGAGCTGCCGCTGGACGTGCAGGTCACGCTGCTGCGTTTCCTCGAGAGCGGCGAGTACATGCGCCTGGGTGAGACCCGCGTGCGGCGGGCGGACGTGCGCATCATCGCCGCGACGAACCGCGAGCTGCGCGGTGGGGAAGGCGAGCGCCTGTTCCGGCGCGACCTGCTGTTCCGGCTGAACGAGATCGAGATCCGCGTGCCGCCGCTGCGCGAGCGGCGCGACGACATCGTGCCGCTCGCCCGGCACTTCCTCGCCTTCTACGGTGGGTTGCACGGGCCGCGGCTCAGCGCGGACGCCGAGGCGGTGCTGCCGTCGTACCGCTGGCCCGGCAACGTCCGCGAGCTGGAGAACGTGATGAAGCGCGCGGGCGCCCTGCACGCGGGCGGCGAGACGCTCGACGCCACGGCCCTGCTGCCGCTCCTGGCGCCGTCCTCCGACGAGGCGGATGTCGCCGGGGCCTCGTCGGCGCGGGGACCCGAGAGCGAGCGGGCCGCGATCCTCTCCGCCTACGAGCGCTCGGGAGGCAACAAGAGCCGGCTGGCCGCTCTGCTGGGCGTGAGCCGCAAGACTCTCTACGCCCGGCTGAAGCGACTGGATCTCAGGCTGCCCTAGCCGAGGAACGACGACGAGCGGGGCCCGGGACACCGGGCCCCGCTCTCTGTTGGCACCAGGCGCCGATCGTGGAGCTCGTCATGTCCGTGGCGGGCCAGGCGCGTCGGGCCCAGACCCCTGTTACCACCGTCACCCGGCTCATGAGGTGTTACCTCAGAGGTAACACAGCGAAGACGCGCATTTGCAATACGT
>CAYNPF010000256.1:0-3901 GCA_964398895.1 uncultured bacterium | reverse complement strand
GGCGGCGGCGGGGCGCTTCCGCCAGGACCTTTACTACCGGCTGAACGTCGTGCAGATCGAGCTGCCGCCGCTGCGCGAGCGGCGCGAGGACATCGGCCTGCTGGCCTCGTACTTCCTCGAGCGCGCGGCGCGCAAGAGCGGCCGCGTGCTCCGGCGCTTCGATCCCGAGGCCGAGGCGCTGCTCGAGCGCTACGACTGGCCCGGCAACGTGCGCGAGTTGGAGAACGCCGTCGAGCACGCGGCGGCGGTGGCCGAGGGCGCGGTCGTGCGCCCCGCCGACCTGCCGGCCGCGGTGCGCTCGCCGCGCCTCCTGCCGCGCCCCGGGCGGGACGACGGGCCGCCCGCGCCAGCCGCCGTGGGGCCGGAGGCCGGGCCGGGCGAGGATCGCGCGACCTGGTCGCTCGAGCGCGTCGAGGCGGAGCACATCCGCCTCGTGCTGGCCCGCCACCGCGGCAACGCCACGACGGCGGCGCGCCAGCTCGGGATCTCGCGCACCACGCTGTGGCGCAAGCTCAGGCAGTACGGTATCGCGCGGACGTCGGGTTAGGCCATGGCCACCGAGCGGCTCTACCACGACGACGCCTACACCACCCGCTTCGGCGCGCGAGTCGTGGCCGCCGCCGAGCGCGACGGCCGGATCGCCGTCGAGCTGGCCGCCACGTACTTCTATCCGGAGAGCGGCGGGCAACTCGCCGACCGCGGCACGCTGGGCGGCCGCGCCGTCGCCGACGTGCAGGCGGACGACGACGGCCGCATCTGGCACCTGCTCGAGGCGGGGCCGGCCCCGAGCGGCGAGGTCGAGGGCGAGGTGGACTGGACCCGGCGCTTCGACCACATGCAGCAGCACACCGGCCAGCACGTCCTCTCGGCCGCGTTCGAGCGCGAGGCCGGGGCGCCGACCCTGTCCTCGACGCTGGGGGCCGGGCACGACGTGATCGAGACGGCGCTCGCCACGGCGGACTGGCGGCTGGTCGAACGCGTGGAGCGCGCGGCCAACCGGCTGCTCTGGGAGGATCGTCCGGTCCGGCTGCACTGGGAGGACGCCGAGAGCGTGAAGCGTTTCCGGCTGCGCAAGGCCCCGACCGTGAGCGGGCGCATCCGCGTCGTCGAGATCCCCGACTGGGACGTCTCGGCCTGCGGCGGCACGCACGTGCGCCGCACCGGCGAGGTCGGCACGATCAAGGTCCTGCGCTGGGAGAAGGTGCGCGGCAACGTGCGCTTCGAGTTCGTGTGCGGCGAGCGGGCGCTGCGCGACCACGCCTGGCGCACGGAGGAGATGGTGGAGGCGGCGCGGCGCCGTACGCTGGCCGATCGCGATCTGCTCGCGCACCTGGAGCGCGCGGCCGCCGAGCGCGACGAGCTGCGCAAGCGGCTGAACGCGCAGGGCGCGCGCCTGATCGAGATCGAGGCGAGGGACTGGACCGGGGATCCGCCCCGCGCGGTGACCCGGTTCGAGGCGCAGCGGGCGCGCGAGGAGCTGCGGCAGCTCGCCTTCAAGGCGCTCGAGGCCGGCGCGCCGTGGGTGGTGCTGGGCGCCGCGGCGCCCGAGCCGGTGGTGCTGGCCGGGCGGGCGAAGCGGCTGGCGGTGGACCTGCGCACGCTGGTGGCGGGACTGCTGGAGCGCACCGGCGGGCGCGGCGGCGGCTCGCCCGAGCTGGTGCAGGCGGCCGCCGCGGACGGCGTGCGGGCCGAGGAGGCATGGCGCTGGGCCGTCGAGGCGGTGCGCGGCGCGATGGAGGGCGCATGAGGATCCCTGGGACGATGCTGCTGCTGGCGCTGGCGCTGCTTGCCGCGCCGTCGCGCCCGGAGGCCGCCACCTGGAGCGCGACCTTCGCGGCCGACACCGACACGATGGTCTTCATCGGCGCGGACGGCTCGCTGTGGCGCGCGCCCTTCAGCCTCGCCGCGCGCGAGACCCTGTGGACCCCGCCGCCGGGGCAGGAGCTCGTGCGACTGCGGGTGAGCCCCGACGGCCGGCGGGTGGCGTGGCTGTCGCGCGGCTACGACCAGGACACGACGCGGCTGTGGACCGATGGCGGCCGCGCGCCGCGCGTGCGCTTCTTCGCCCTGCGGCCGCTCGCCTACGGTCGCGTGCACTCGGAGCCGGCCACGCCCACGCTGCTCGACCCCGACGTGCGCGGGGCGCGGCTGGTGCAGGCGGGGCCGCGGCTGCTGCGCAAGGTGGCCAACACGCTGGAGTGGACGCCGGACAGCCGTGCCGTGGTCTTCGGCTACGACGACGGCGTCGCGGCCGTTCCCGCCGACGGCGGCGCCGGCTTCGGCGTGAGCCGGGCGCTGGCGGTGCGGCTCGCCGCGCTCGAGCCGGCCCCGATCTACCTGGTGGACGCGCTGGTGCTGCGCCAGCAGACGACCTACTTCCCGCCCGAGGGCCGGGCCGTGCATCCCTCGGACATGGCGGTGCCGCTCGAGGACGGCCGTCCCGTGCTCGACGCGCTCGAGCTGGCGCACCCCGACGTCCTCATCGCGCGGGGGATCAGCTCCGGCATGTACCTGCTCTACCCGCTGGCCGGGCGCTGGCGCGTCTTCGGCGCCGCCGACCTGACCCCGGAGCGGTTGCGGGCCGCCAGCGCCGGCACGGTATGGTGGGCGGCGGGCGCCACGATCCGCGCCGTCCGCACGCACGATCCGACGGCCACCACCGAGGTGCGCGCCGGCTCGCCGGTGCGCTGGCTGGACTACGACGCGGCCACGCGCTCGCTGGTCTGGGCGGCGGGGCGCGAGGCCTCGCGCCGGCCCGAGGACGGCGGAGCGACGGTCACGGTGGTTCGCGCGACGAGTCCCATCCGCGCGGTGTTCCCCTCGCGGGACGGGAGCCGGGTCTGGCTCGTGACCGGCGACAGCCTGCTGGTCTGGCAACTCCGCGACGACGCGGTGAGGGGGGTCGCCCTGGGAGGGCTCGAGCCCACGGCCGTCTTCGAGACGCCCCTGGGCTACGCGCTCGTTCCGACGAAGGGAGAGCGGCGCGACGTTCCCGGCCTGGCGCGGACGGACTTCGCGGCCGGCCGGCTCGTGGCCTTGGAGGTGCCGCCGGTCAAGGGCGGGAGGTTCGTGTCCGTCTCGCGCGGCGCGCGCCTGCTGCTCTTCGATCCGACCGGCGAGGCGCCGCGGACGCTGCACGTCCTCGACGTGGGCGGCGGCCGCTGGGACACCGTGGACAACCCGGGCATCGCCGGGTGGGAGCCGCTCGAGCCGAGGTGAGGCCGGACCCGGCTACTTGCCGCGGCGCACCGCGGGCCGACCCCGGTGGCGCGGCTTCTTGGCCGCCGGTGCGGTCGTGGCCTTCGGCTTCGCCGGGGCGCTCTTCTTCGGCGCCGCGACCGGTCGGGGCGGCGAGAGCCAGGGCCGGCCCGGCGTGGCCACCGGCTTCTTCGCCACGGGCGGCGTTGCGGCGCGGGTCGGCATCCCGGCGGGCAGGCCGGGCAGCGGGCGCGGTGGGATGGGCGGCGGCGGCGGCGCCGGCATGTGCGGCGTGACGGGGACGCGTGCGGCGGCGGCGCCGGCGATGCGCGCGGCGGTGGACTGCACCCCGCCCGAGACGCGGCGCGGCCGCGTCCACTCGTCGTCGTAGTTGATCACCTGCCGGATCTCGCTCGGCCGCATGCCGTAGTCGAACGCCGGCAGGAACGAGCGCTCGATCGTGCGCCCCAGCAGCCGCTCGATGCCCGCGATGTCCTTCTGCTCGTCGGTGCTCATGAGCGTGAACATGTCGCCGGGCGCGTCGGGGCGGCCCGGCCGGCCCAGGCGGTGGGCGTAGTCCTCGGGAGTCTGCGGGACGTGGTAGTTGACGACGTGGGCGATGCCCGACAGATCGAGGCTGCGGCCCGCTCCGTCGCTGGCCAGGAGGATCTGCACGCGGCCGCGGCGCAACTCCTCGAGCGCC
>CAYNPF010000255.1:0-3941 GCA_964398895.1 uncultured bacterium | reverse complement strand
TCCCACTCGTTGTCGTCGCCGCTGTCGTAGAAGTAGTCGTCGCGGCGCACGTCGGTGCTGTCGAAGTACGAGATGTCGTCCGGCTCCACGTAGTCCTTCCACATCTTGCCCATGACGTCCTGGCGCTGCGCGTAGAAGTAGCGCGAGAACTGGAGCTCGGTGTAGCCGCTCGCCGACAGCGACCGCCGCCAGGTCAGCGAGTTCTGCACGTTGTCCTCGAAGATGGTCGGCGCGTGCTGGATCCGGTGCGACCAGCGCCACGGGTAGCTGGGATCGCCGAGGTCGCCGCGGGCGTTGATGAAGGTGCGGCTGAAGCCCTGGTCGCAGGAGATGCGCTTGGAGTAGTCGAACGTCACCTTGTCGCGCTCGTTCGGCTTCCAGGTCAGGCCGTAGCGCAGCGCCCAGCGGTTGTCCTCCGAGGGCGTGAACATGTTGCCGTACTTGAAGCGGTGGCCGAAGAAGCTGTCCTCGTAGCTCGAGCGCAGCCGCGCCTGGTCGGGGGGCACGAAGATCGGCTCGATCGTGGTGGTGTAGAAGTCGTTCTTGGCGGGCGACAGGTAGCTGTAGCGCGTGTTGTAGAGGCTGCCCGAGACGTCGAGGATCGTGGTGACCTTGCCCGGCACGTGCACGCCGAGACGGCGCAGGAGCGGGTTCCAGATCGGATCGGGGCCGCCGGCCACGACCTGCACCGCGCGACCGGCGTAGCTGCCCGCGGTCATGGTGATGCCGCCGCTCGGCGTGTCACCACCCTCCTTGAGCTTGACCTCGACGACGCCCGACAGCGCGTTGCCGAAGCGCACGTCGTAGGCGCCGGTGGCGACGTTCACCTCGGCGACCGAGCGCGCGTTGATCTGGCCGGCGGTGGACTGCCCGGTCACCAGGTCGCGGTTGGTCACGCCGTTGATGACGAAGACGGTCTCGTCGGTGCGGCCGCCGCGGATGTGGACCTGGTCGTTGTCCGCGCTCACGCCCGCCTGCCGCTGCAGCACGTCGCCGATGGTCTGCACCGGCAGGTTGCGGATCTCGTTGGCGGTGACGCTGCGCACCGTGGCGCCGTTCTTGGCCTCGACCAGCCGGCGCTCGGCACTCACCTCGATCGCCTTCTCCTCGCGCACCACGATCTCGGAGAGCTCGAAGTTGACGGCCGTGTTCTTGCCGGCCGTGACCACCACTCCCGCCCGGGTCTCGGGGCGATAGCCGAGGAAGCGGACGACCACCTCGTAGGTGCCCGGCGGCACGCCGCGGACGAGGAACTGGCCCTCGGCATCGGTGAGGGCGCCGAGCTTCGCCCCGGTCAGGTTGACGTTGGCGAAGGGGATCGCGTGCTTGCTGCGCGCGTCCACGACCCGTCCCGACACACTGCCCTTGTCCTGCGCGTGCGAGGACGCCGCGCAGAGGGCGAGCAGGAGGATCGCGAGAACGGGCGAGAGCAGGTATCGGCGCATGGGAACAGGTTTCAAGGTCACGGGAACCTACGCTGGCTGACAGGGAGCTGTCAAGACGCGCGCGGGGAAATCGGGCACGAAAGCCCCGTGCCCGACCCTCCCGTCGTCCCCGCTGATTCCGGCCTCAGGGCACCAGCACGATCCGCCGGGTCTGGCCGTAGCCGCCCGAGCGGAAGCTCGCGAAGTACAACCCGGCCTGGAGCCCCTGACCACCCACCGCAGGGCTCCAGCGGACCATGTGCCGCCCCGCCGACTGCGGACCCTGCACCAGGGTGGCCACGCGCCGCCCCGACAGGTCGAACAGCTCGAGCGAGACGTTGGCGTCCGCCGGCAGGTCGAAGCGCAGCAGGGTCGAGCCGTGGAACGGGTTCGGACTCGGCGGCAGGAAGGCGATCCGCTCGGGCAGCCCCGGGGGCACGCCCGTGTCCGCGGCCGCGGTGCGCGCGCTCAGCGTCACGGTGAGGTCGGAGGCCGCGGCCGAGCCCGGCAGCGCCTCGTCGCTTCCGGAGAGGACCAGCGTGGCCTCGTAGGTGGAATCCGCGGTCGCGCCGGCCGCGTCGAAGCGCACGTCGTAGGTGTGCCCGACCCCGGCCAGCTCGGCCGCCGCGAAGCCGCCGACGATCGAGAAGTGGCCGTCGCCGCCGCTGATCTCGCCGCCCGTCACCTCGAGCCGCGCCTGCAGCGAGGTCCAGTTGGCGTTGTGGACCCGCACCGGCAGATCCACCGTGCTGTCGCCGGCGAGCGTGCCGAAGTCGAGCCCCATACCCGTCGTGACCACCAGGGAATCCAGCGAGGCCGACGCGTGCGCCAGCACCGTGCCCGAGAGCTGCACCGCCTTGGCGGTCGAGTCGGGATCGTCGCAGGCGACGGTCAGGGTGCCGCTCGCCGCGCCGACCGCGGCCGTGCTCATGGAGATCGTGTGCGCGTTGCCGGCCGCGCCGGTCGCGGCCGTGAACGAGCCCGCGGGGGCCGAGAAGCCGCCCGGCGCGGTGAACGAGTAGTCGAGCTCGTCGGCCGGCGCCACGGCGCCGTCGGCGACGGTGAGCGTCTGCTCGGCGGTCGCGCCCACGATCACGCGGCCGAAGGCGAGCTGCGAGGCCGCCGACACCCGGGCCGGAACCTGCAGGGTCGCCACCACCGGCAGGTGGTCGGAGCACCAGTACAGCGCGTTCGCGACGGTCATGCCGACCGCGTAGTTGTAACCGCCGGCGTTCACGCTGGAGTTGTAGTGCAGGCCGTCGTTGCCGTAGGCGACGTAGCCGCCGGGCACCTGGTCCAGCCCCTCGCCGTCGGCGAGCGAGGCCGAGTGCAGGATCAGGTCGAAGCGGTCGTCGAGCCCACCCGTGGACCAGTCGGTCGGGCAGCCGCTGCTGCAGGTGGACTGCGTGTGGTACGAGCTGTAGCCGGACTGGTTCCATGTCCCCGGCAGGTTCAGGGTGTCGAACGTGCGGCCGTCGTTGTCGCTCTGGCTCTCGGTGAGCCGGAGGTAGCCGCCCTCGTCGTCCCCGTAGAAGTTGGTGTCCCCCAGGATCAGGAAGTTGGGGGTCACCGCCGAGGTGGCCGCGTTCAGCGTGGTGCGCAGGCTCGCGCACTCGCTCTCCCGCTCGGCCACGTAGTCGGTCCCGGCCTTGAAGTGGATCGAGTAGAGCCGGATCTGCGCGGACTTGGCCGAGTAGCCCACCGGGCGGATCAGCACGCCGAGGACGTCCCGGGGGCCCCCGGTCGAGATCGGGGAGCCGGAGAAGACCATCACCACCCTGGCCGGCTTGTAGAAGACCGCGCTCTCGCAGGAGAGGAAGAAGGGCGTGGCCGCCCACTGCCCCGGCTGGGCCACGTTCAACACGTTGTTGAGGAACGAGTCGCGCCCCGCCGCGCTCTTCAGTTCCTGCAGGGCGATGACGTCCGGGTCCATCGCCGCGATCGCCGTGCGCAGGTTGGGCTGGCGCGAGGCGAGGATGCTGTTCGGGTACACGACGAGGTTCCAGGTCGCGATCTTGAGGGCCTGGGCCGGCACCGCCCCGATCAGCAGGCCCGAGAGGACCAGCAGGGCGGCGAGCCGGGCGTCGCGCGGATGCCCCGCCGCGGCGGCAGGGCGCCGCGCGGGGACGGACGAAGCACTCGAGAGACGGGTCATGGGATGGGGTCCCCGGAGGACGAAACAGGGCGCTCCCGTCCCCGGGAACGGGGGCGGAATCGCGTCGAATCCGCGTTTCTGGGCCAGCGCAAGCGTACCACGCACCCCGCGGCGCCGCGACCGCCGGGAGTCGCGCCGGCGCGCTCGGAGGACCCTCCCGCGGCCCGCGACTTCCGGCCCGCCGTCCGCGTCCGCTAGGATGCGCGGGCGCTTCACGGATGGTCCGTGCCGCTCCCGCCCGCGCCTTGGTGGCCGCCGCGGCGGACCGGCCAGCGGACTCGACGATGTGCCGCCGGAGGTTCTATGTCCCGCAGGATCCTGCTTGGAGACGAATGCGTCGCGCTGGGAGCCGTGCACGCCGG
>CAYNPF010000254.1:0-3948 GCA_964398895.1 uncultured bacterium | reverse complement strand
TGACGATGTTTTCACCGACCGCGGTCTTGAATTTCTGGTCCTTGGCCAGGTCCTTGAGGATGGTGGACTTCATCCGGTCGCGCTCCTCCTCGAGCACGGCCCGACGCGACACGACGATGTTCCGCCGGCGCTTGTTCAGCTTGATGATCTTGACCTGGACGTTCTGGCCCAGCAGCGCGTCCACGTTCTGCACCTGGCGCAGCGCGATCTGCGAGCCGGGCAGGAACGCCTCGACCCCGTACAGGTCCACCACGACGCCACCCTTGATCTTGCGGACCAGCTTCCCCTCGACCACCTGCCCGGTGTCGTGGGCGTCCTTGACGCGGTCCCACACGCGCACGAAGTCGGCGCGCTGCTTGGAGAGGACCACGAGGCCGTCCTGGTTCTCCATCTTCTCGAGGAACACTTCGAGCACGTCACCCACCTTGATGCTGGAGGGATCGGAGAACTCGGAGAGCGAGATGACGCCCTCGCTCTTGAAGCCGACGTCGACGAGGACCTCCTTCTCGTCGATGCCGAGCACGGTGCCACGCACGATCTCGCCCTCGCCGATGGAGCGGAGCGACTCCTCGTACTGGCCGAACATCTCGGCCCGCTGTTCGAGGCTCAGCTCGTCCTCGTCGTCCGCGTTGAGGGGGATCGGTGGAGGTGAGGGGGCCCGCTGCGGCGACTCCGCCGCGGGGTTGAGGGTGGTGTCGATGGGGTCCGACATGGGGTTGAGAACCTCCTTGAGAATTGAGATAGGGAGCGGCTCAGGCCGCCCCGCGTGATGCCTTCCTGTGACTCTCCTGCTCCGTCCGCAGCCGGCCGATCTCCACCATCACCGCGTCCGCCACCCGCTGGTACAGGGCGCGGCCCGGCGTGATATCGCTCTCCGATCCCGCCAACTGCCGCCAGTCGAGCGGCGGGCCGAACGAGACGTGTACCCGCTCCCGCCGGAACCACCAGCGACTGCACCGGTCGCTGCCGGAGATGTAGCACGGCACGATGGGCACTCCGGCGTTCACCGCCATCATGCCGACCCCGGGCCGCGCCGGATGCAACCTGCCATCCCGCATCCGCGTCCCCTCCGGGAAGAGCATCAGCACCCCACCACGTCGCAGCGTCTCGACGGCCCGCGCCATTCCGCTCAGGTCCACCATCCCGCGACGAATCGGGATGGCGTTGTAGCTGCGGATCAGCGCTCCGAAGGCCGGATTCGAGAACAGCTCTTCCTTGGCGAGGAAATGAACTTCCCTGGGGAGGATGCAACCGATGAGCGGTGGGTCCCAGAAGGAGATGTGGTTGGAGGCCACCACGAGCCCCCCGGAGCGCGGAATGCCCTCACGCCCCCACACCCGCCACCCGGTCGCCGGCCGCAACACCGCACCGACTGCGAACTTCGCGACACTATAATGCCAGGACAAGGATTCTCCTAATCGGCCCCTCGGGCCGGCCCCCCGGCGCCCGGAGGCCGCCCCCCGGCCCCGGCCGGGCAGCCCGGATGAGCCTGTACGGCCGCCAGGACCCGTTCCACGACCTGCCGCACGTCCAGCCCGCTGCTCTCGATCACCGCCGCCCCCTCCGCCGCCCGCAGGGGGCTGTCGGCCCGCGTGCGGTCCCGGAGGTCCCGGCGCTCCATCTGCTCGCGGACCTGCTCCAGGCTCGTCGGCAGGCCCCGCAACTCCAGCTCCCGGGCCCGCCGCCGCGCCCGCGTCTCCAGGTCGGCGTCCAGGTAGATCTTCACCTCCGCGTCCGGGAAGACCACCGTACCCAGATCCCGGCCCTCGCCCACGACCGGTCCCCGCTCCCGCAGCGATCGCTGGATGCGCACCAGCCAGCGACGCACCGGGGGTAGCGCGGCCAGGCGTGACGACAGTTCGCTCACCAGGGGGGTGCGGATCTGCCCGGAGACGTCCTCGCCGTCCAGCCAGACATGCGCCTCGCTGGGCGAGCCCGAGAGGTCGAGACCCGTCTCGGCCAGCAGGGCCCCCACGGCCCCTTCGTCATCGGCCGATCCGCCGCGACGCTGCAGCTTGAGGGCCAGCGCGCGGTACAGCGCCCCCGTGTCCACGTAGAGGAACCCGAGGCGGGAGGCGACCTCGCGGGCCACCGTGCTCTTGCCGGCGGCCGAGGGCCCGTCAATCGTCACCACGAAGCTCATCCCACCTCCTCCACCCTCGCCCCCAGCGAGCGCACGTCCGCCGCGAAGCCCGGGTACGAGGTGGCCACGCAACCGGCATCCTCGACGCGCACGGGGCCCGTCGCCCGCAAGCCTACCAGGGCGAGCGCCATGGCGATCCGATGGTCGCCGCGCGCGTCCACCGTGCCCCCGCTCGCCGGGCCGCCCATGATGTCGAGGCCGCCCGAGGTCTCCTCCACCCGCACCCCGAGCGCACCCAGCCCCTCGGCCAGCGCGCCGAGCCGGTCGCTCTCCTTGACGCGCAGCTCGTCGGCCCCGCGCAGGCGCGAGAGCCCGCGCGCCGCGCTCGCCGCGATCGCCCAGGCCGGAACCTCGTCCAGGAGCGCCACCGCCCGGTCCGCGGGGATGTAGCCCGGGGACAGCTCCGCCGGCCCGCCGACCGTCACGTCCCCCACGGGCTCCTCTCCCAGGCGCCCCACCCCCGAGACCTCGACGCTCGCCCCCATGTCCTGCAGGACCTCGAGCAGCCGGATCCGTGTCTCGTTCAGGCCCACACCCTTCACCTGCACGCGCGAGCCGGGTGTGGCGGCCGCCGCGGCGAGCAGGAAGGCCGCCGCCGAGAAGTCGCCCGGCACCTGGACGCGGCAGCCGCGCAGCCGGCACGGCCCGGAGAGCCGGATCTCCAGCGGTCCGCACGAGCGCTCCCGGTGCTCGACCGGCACGCCGAAGGCCGGGAGGATCCGGACCGTGTGATCGCGCACGCCGGCCGCGGTCGTCACCCCGGTCAGGCCCGTGGCCTGCACGCCGGCAAGGAGGATGGCGCTCGAGACCTGGGCGCTGGCCGTGGGATGCGTGAACGTCATGCCGCGCAGCGTCCCGCCCCGCACGGTGAGCGGCGGCAGCCGGTCCCCCTCGCGAGCCGTCAGCGTCGCCCCCATGCGGCGCAGCGGCTCGATCACGCGGTCCACCGGGCGGGCCGAGAGCGACGCATCGCCGCGGAGCACCGTCTCGAAGGGCTGCCCGGCCAGCACCCCGGCCAGCAGCCGCAGTGTGGTCCCGGAGTTGCCGCAGTCCAGCGGCGCCGCGGGCGCCGACAGCCGCCCGGCCGTGCCCCGCACCTGCGGCGTCTCGATCGGACCCTCCACGACGGCCCCGAGCGTCTCCGCGCAGCGCCGTGTGGCGAGACAGTCCTCTCCCGGGTTGGCGCCCTCGATCAACGTGGTGCCGTCGGCGAGCAGGCCGCAGAGCAGCGCGCGGTGGGTGATGGACTTGTCGCCGGGAGGTCGGATCGAGCCGACCAGCGACGGGCCGGGATGGACGACGAGGGGTCGCTTCGCGCTCACGGATGCCCGATTTGCGGACCGGCTAGTGCGCGGTCTCGCGCCGCCGCGGCGTCGTGCGCGCCAGTCCCGTCCTCGCCGTCCCCGTGCGCCGCGCCGGCCGGACCGGTCCGCTGGTGGCGGCCCGCAGCGCCTGGAGGTTCCGCCACGTCACGAACTCCTCCAACCGCTGCCGGCGCCCCGAATCCAGCTCGGTGAACATGCAGGCGAGTTCGTAGGCATGCTCGGTGCGCCGCGGTCCGGCGTCACAGCGCACGACGATGCCCTCGCAGTTGATGATGTCCTTGGTCCCCCGGCCGCCCGGCAGGCGGGGCAGCACGATGGCCAGGTCCACCTTGGACAGCGGCGCGAGGTAGTGCGACGAGAGGCAGTACACCCCGCTGGAGGAGATGTTCTGGCTCTCGGTCACGACCTGCGTGAGGTTGCCGTCGGGGCGCGTCCCCTTCAGCCGCATGCTCAGGCGGGCGTCGGCCCGCGCCGTCCCGC
>CAYNPF010000253.1:0-3950 GCA_964398895.1 uncultured bacterium | reverse complement strand
GGGCGATCGAGACGCGCTACCGCACGCCGTTCTTCCGCCACGTCTTCGCCGGCGGCTACTCGGCCGGCTACTACGCCTACATCTGGGCCGAGGTGCTGTCGTCCGACGCCTTCGCCGCCTTCCAGGAGAAGGGGCTGTTCGATCCGGCGACGGCGCTCTCCTTCCGCCGGAACGTGCTGGAGAAGGGGTCGAGCGAGGACGTGGCTCTGCTCTACCGGCGCTTCCGCGGGCGGGATCCCGAGGTCGGGCCGCTGCTCGAGCGGCGCGGGCTCGAGTAGTCCGCCCGGAGACGACGACGGGGGCCGCGCCGATCGGCGCGGCCCCCGCGGCGTTCCGGCCCGTTCAGAGCTTCATCAGCTCGTCGTAGACCTGCTTCGACGCGGCCTTGACGGTGTCGTGGATGCTGTTGCCGTGCGCGTCCATGGTGACGATGACCGGGAAGTCCTCGACCCGGGTGACCCAGAAGGCCTCCGGGGTGCCGAACTCCTCGAGCTTGTGGACGGTCACGACCTCCTTGACCGCCTGGGCGATCGAGGTGCCGCAGCCGCCGACGGCGTGGAAGTAGACGGCGCCGAACTTGCGGCAGGCCTCGAGCGTGGCGGCGCCCATGCCGCCCTTGCCGATGACGCCGCGCACGCCGTAGGTCTCGATCACCTTCGCCTGGTAGGGCTCCTCGCGGGCGCTGGTGGTGGGTCCGGCGGCCACGAACGACCAGCGCTCGCCCTCCTTCTTCACCACCGGGCCGCAATGGTAGATGACGCCCTCGCGCAGCAGATCGTCGAGGAAGTGCGGCCGCTCCTCGACCATGAGCTTGTGCCCGGCGTCGCGGGCGGTGACGACGATGCCGCTGAGCAGCACGGTGTCGCCGACCTTGAGCTCGCGGATCTTCGCCTCGCTGATGGGGATCTCAAGCCGGATCATAGGTGGCCTTCCCGTTCCTGAGGGTCATCGCCTTGCGCCGGCAGGCCCAGCACATGTAGGAGATCGCGACGTAGAAGGTGGCCGGGTGGCGGTGCTGCCAGCCGGCGAACACGCCCAGCACGGTGGTCAGCCCGCCGAAGCCCATCGGCCCGATGCCGAGCCTGTTCAGGTCGGCGTGGAGTTCCTTCTCGAACGTGTCGAGCGCGGGGTCGGCGTTGGCCGAGCCGAGGCGGCGGAAGAACTGCTCCTTCGACAGCAGGTAGCTGGTGGCGCGGTCGCCGCCGATGCCGATGCCGATCACGCCCGGGGCGCAGCCCATGCCCTGGGCCTTGAACACGGCGTCGAGGACGCACTTGCGGATGCCCTTGAGGTCGCGGCCGGCGCCCAGCGCGGTGTCGGGCAGCTTGTACTGCGTGCCGACGTTCTCGCTGCCCCCGCCCTTGAGCATCAGTTCCACCCGCACCTCGTCCTTCTCCCGGGCGTGGAAGGTGACGAAGGGGGCGTTCACTCCCAGGTTGGTGCCGCTGTTCTTGCCGGTGAGCGGATGGACCGCGTTGGGTCTGAGCAGGATGGCCTTCGTCGCCCGCTCACTGGCCGCCTCGATCGCCCGCTTGAACTCGAGGGTGTCGAGCCCGACCGGGTGATGGACGTGGAAGATCAGCGAGCCGGTGTCCTGGCAGATGGGCGTGCCGTTCTTCCGCGCCATGGCGACGTTGTCGAGGATGGCGGCGAACGTGTCGGCGGCCGACGTGCCGGGCGGTTCCCGGCGGTGGGCCTCGCGCAGCGCCGCCTCGATGTCCGACGGCAGGTCGGTCGAGGCGCTCCGGATCAGCGCGTACAGTTGTTCGACGAGCTTCTCGCTCATGGGCTACCCCCACGCGGTGGTGAGTGGACGACGAGAGCGCGGGGATTCTAGGAGCGTGGGGGCGAAGGCCGCAACCGGCGCCCGCTCCGGTCGCGGCCTGCCCGCGCGTCGGGCGGGGGAGTGGTTCCTACCGCGCCGGCCCGTTCATGATGGCGGCCACCGCGGCGAGGAGGGTCTGCCCGGTTCGGGGGTTCAGCGCGTCCGAGTTCGTCAGCATGACGATCAGGTCCTGCGTCTGGGGGAAGCGGAAGACAATGGCGAAGAACCCGCTGGCATCGCCGACGTGGCCGACGAAGCGGAACGGGCGCCCGTCGGGCAGCGGCAGGCAGCCCTCGTTCCAACCCAGCGTGTAGCCGCCGCGCGGGGTGTCCACGACGTGCGTGAACATGAGCGCGCGGGTCCGCGCGTCGAGCAGGGCGTCGGTCTCGAGCGCCCGGTCCAGCCGGAACAGATCGCCCACCGTCGAGTAGAGCGCGCCGGCCGAGTAGTAGATCGTGGTGTTGTCGTGTTCGGCGTTCGCCCAGCCGTCGTCGGTCCTCCGGTAGCCGCGGGCCCGCCGTGCCACCAGGCTCTCGGGCCGGGCGTAGCCGGTGTCCTTCATGCCGAGCGGATCGAGGATGCGCTCGTGCAGCAGCCGCTCGTAGGGCCGGCCCGTCGTCCGCTCGAGGATGACGCCCAGCAGCACGTAGGCCGAGTTGCAGTACTCGAACCGGCTGCCGGGCGCGAAGCGCAACGGGAGGGCGGCGAAGGTGGCCACCAGCTGCTCGGGGGTGTAGCGGACCCAGAACCCGCAGGAATCCGGGTCGCCGACGTAGGGGATGTGCTGCGTGTAGCTGGGGATCCCCGAGGTGTGCGAGAGCAACTGGCGCAGCGTGATCCGCCGGCCGTTCTCCGCCGGGTAGTCGGGCAGGTAGTCCGAGACATGGGCGTCGAGGTCGAGGCGGCCCTCCTGCACGAGCTGCATGACCAGGATGGCGGTGAACACCTTGGTGACCGAGCCGATGCGGAAGCGGGTGTCGGTGGCGTTGGGCACGTTCCACTCGCGATCGGCGAGGCCGTAGGCCCGCGCGAAGACGACACGACCGTGCTCGGCGACCAGCGCCGCGCCGTCGAAGCCGCCCTGCCGGTGGGCGAGGGACAGGAGCGAGTCGAGGCGGGCCGCGTGCGGGTGGGGCCGGCCGGCGGCGGCGGCCGGCGCGGTGACGACGAGGAGCGTGACGAGGAGGGAGTGGAACGTGCGCATCATGGAGGCTTCCCCGGGTTGCGGCTCCGGGCGGGGCGTCGGGGGCGGTGCCGCGTTCGTGGACGCCCCGGCCCGGGAGCCGTGTCCGTGGACATGGACGGGCGCGGGTGCGCCGCGGTTTCGCCCCGCCCCGACCGGTTCACCGGCGCGGTCAGCGGCCCCACGGACGCCGGGGTCGCTTGACGGCGGGGGGGCTTCCGGGTTCCAATTATGGGGCGAGGTCGGACGGCAAGGGGCCGTCCGGGTCGCGCCGGACCCGAGACCAGGGTGGACCGATGCTTCGCTCCTCCAGCAACCGATGGTGGCGGTGGTCGCCGCGCAGCGGGGGGAGTGTGAGCGTGCTCGCCACCTGATCCATCGTATCTACCGGTCGAGAACCGTTCCCACCCGCTGCAGGCATCCTGCGGCGGGTTCTTCGTTTTCCCCGCCCGGGCGCCGGAGAGCGCAGCGAACGAGACGCCCCACGACGGGCGAGGAGGCAGCCGACATGACGCAGACCAAGATCCACCTCGACGAACGGGACATGCCGCAGCAGTGGTACAACATCCAGGCCGACCTGCCGCGCCCCCTGCCGCCGCCGCTGCACCCGGGCACGAAGCAGCCGCTCGGGCCCGACGACCTGGCGCCGATCTTCCCGATGGGCCTGATCCGCCAGGAGGTCACCCGCGAGCGTTACGTGGACATCCCCGAGGAGGTGCAGGCGATCTACCGCATCTGGCGGCCGACGCCGCTGGTGCGCGCCCGCCGCCTCGAGAAGGCGCTCGATACGCCGGCGCACATCTTCTACAAGTGGGAGGGCGTCAGCCCCGCCGGCAGCCACAAGCCCAACACCGCGGTGCCGCAGGCCTACTACAACAAGGTCGAGGGCGTGAAGCGCCTGACCACCGAGACCGGCGCCGGGCAGTGGGGCAGCGCGCTGTC
>CAYNPF010000252.1:0-4002 GCA_964398895.1 uncultured bacterium | reverse complement strand
TGGTGAGACCCGCCGCCACCATGTCGAGCGGCAGGCCGATCGGCGTGCCCTGGAAGTTGGCGCCGGTCAGCACGCGCTTCTCCTCCTGCACGAAGATCGGGTTGTCCGCCACGCCGTTCAGCTCGATCTCGAACTGCTTCCGCGCGTAGGCCATGGCGTCGCGCAGCGCGCCGATCACCTGCGGCGTCGAGCGCATCGAGTAGGCGTCCTGCACCTTGACCTTGAGCTTGCCCGTCACCAGGTCCGAGCCGGCCATCACCTGCCGCAGGTTGGCGGCGCAGGTCACCGCGCCGGGGAAGCCGCGCAGCTCGTGCAGCTTGGACTCGTACGGCTTCATGTTGGCGAGCAGCGCCTCGAGCGTCATCGCCGCCGCGATCTCGGCCTGGGCGATCCAGCGCTCGGCGTCGTGGAGCAGCAGGCTGCCGATGCCGGTGATCAGGTTCGAGCCGTTGATGGCCGCCAGTCCGTCGCGCGCCTGCAGGCCGGGGACGGGGATGCCGGCCTTCTCCATGGCCGCCCGCGTGGGCATGCGCTCGCCGCGGTAGAAGCTCTCGCCCTCGCCCATCAGGCTGAGGGCGACCTGGCTCATCGGCGCGAGGTCGCCGCAGGCGCCCACGCTGCCCTTCTCGCACACCACCGGGGTGACACCGCGGTTCAGCAACTCGACGTAGGTCTGCGTGATCTCCGGCCGGCAGCCCGAGTAGCCGCGCGCGTGGACGTTGATGCGGCTGGTGATCGCGGCGCGAACGTGCTCGATCGGGCAGGGCTCGCCGATGCCGGCGGCATGGTTGTAGATCAGGTAGCGCTGGAACTGCTGCACCTGCTCGTCGTTCAGCACCACCTCGGAGAACTCGCCGATGCCGGTGTTGACCCCGTACATGATCTCGTGGGCCTGGATGCGCTCCTCGAGCATGCCGCGGCAGGCGCGGATGCGATCCACCGCCTCCGGGGCCAGGGTCACCGGCTCGCCGTGGCGGGCCACACGAACCACGTCCTCGATCGTCAGGCTGCTGCCATCCAGTTTCACCGCCATGGAGCTCTCCTCGCGAGTCGGGCCGACAGGGTCGGGAATCGCCGGGGAGACTACACCAAGCGGCCCCCCTCGCGCCCGGTCTCCTCACCGCTCGTGCCCTCCCCCGGCGCCCGCGGCCCGGCTCGCGCGCCGCCTGCGCCCTTGGTAGCATCGCACTCCGCCCCGGCCGGGGCTACCATGCCGCCGGGTGCGCCCGGGTGCACGCCCGGGACGACACGATGGACGAGACGCGAGACGCACCGGACGCCACGCGACCCGGCACGGCCGCCCGCCGCAGGCCGGGGAACGAGGCGTCGGCGCCCGAGGTCGGGGCGCGACGGTGCCGCCGGACCACCCTGCGGGCTTCCGCGCTGGAAAGGGAACCATGGCGATGTCGAAAGTCGATCCGAGCAGTCCGCTGAAGGTGGCGTTGCGGGGCCAGGCCCTGCTCAAGGACCCGCTCCTCAACAAGGGGCTGGCCTTCACCGCCGAGGAGCGCCAGGCCTTCGGACTCGTCGGGCTGCTCCCCAAGGCCCAGCGCACCATCCAGGAGCAGGTGGCGATCGAGATGGAGAAGGTGCGCGCCAAGCCGACCCCGCTCGAGAAGTTCATCGGCCTGGCGTCGCTGCAGGATCGCAACGAGACCCTGTTCTACCGGGTCGTGGTCGAGAACCTGGCCGAGTTCCTGCCCATCGTCTACACCCCGACGGTCGGCGCCGCCTGCCAGAACTACAGCCACATCATCCGCCACCCGCGCGGCCTGTGGATCACCCCGGACGACGTGCCCCACCTCGTGGACCTGCTGCGCGGCTTCCCGCACCAGGACATCCGCCTGATCGTCGCCACCGACAACGAGCGCATCCTCGGCCTCGGCGACCAGGGCGCGGGCGGCATGGGCATCCCGGTCGGCAAGCTGGCCCTCTACACCGCCGGCGCCGGCATCCACCCCTCGCAGTGCCTGCCGGTCAGCCTCGACGTCGGGACCGACAACCAGGCGCTGCTCGACGACCCCTACTACATCGGCTGGCGGCACAAGCGGCTGCGCGGCGCCGAGTACGACGCGGTCATCGAGGCCTTCGTGCAGGCGGTCCAGAAGGTCTTCCCCCGCGCGCTGCTGCAGTGGGAGGACTTCCTCAAGGAGACGGCGTTCGCCGTGCTCGACCGCTACCGCCAGCGGATCACCAGCTTCAACGACGACATCCAGGGCACCTCGGGCATCGCGGTGGCCGGCCTCCTGGCGGCGCTGCGCATCACCGGGATCCCGCTCGCCGAGCAGCGCATCGTCTACGCCGGCGCCGGCGCGGCGGGCGTGGGCATCGCCCGGCTGGTACGCACCGCCATGCAGGAGCAGTGCGGGGACGCCGACCAGGTGCGGCGCGCGCAGGTGCTGGTGGACTCGCACGGGCTGGTGTGGGCCTCGGGCGAGAAGATGCAGGCCCACAAGCGGGACTTCGCCCTCACCCGCGAGGATCTGGGCGTGCTCGGGTTCCAGGGCGCCGGGCCGTTCGACCTGCTGGAGGTCGTGCGCACCTACAAGCCGACCATGATCCTGGGTACCACCGCCACGCCCGGTCTGTTCACCGAGGCGATCGTCCGCGAGATGACGAAGCACGCGGAGCGGCCCATCATCTTCGCCTACAGCAACCCGAACTCGAAGTGCGAGATCCAGCCGGTGGACGCCATCACCTGGACCGACGGGCGCGCGATCCTCGCCACCGGCAGCCCGTTCCCGCCGGTGGAGTACAAGGGCAAGAGCTACGAGATCGGCCAGGGCAACAACGCCTTCGTCTTCCCCGGCGTCGGCCTCGGCGCCATCCTCGCCGAGGCGCGCGAGGTGACGGACTCGATGTTCCTCGTGGCCGCCAAGGTCGTGGCCGACTGCGTCACCCCGGAGCGGCTGGCGCGCGGGGCGATCTACCCCGACCAGTCGGAGATGCGCGAGGTGAGCGCGAAGATCGCGGCCGCGGTCATCCGCGACGCGATGAAGCAGGGGATCGGACGCCAGGTGCCGGACGCCGACGTCGAGAAGCTCGTGGCCGACGGCATGTGGTACCCGGAGTACCGCTCCTACGTCCCGTAGCCGACCGGGCCCGGAGGGCGGGAACGCACCCCCGTCCTCCGGCCACCCGAGCCCCGCGGCCGCCTGGGCGGCGTGGTGGACCTGCAGCCTGGTCTGGGGCAGCACCTACCTCGTCATCAGCTTCGGCAACGACGCCCTGCCCCCGGTGTGGGCCGCCTCGCTGCGGCTGGCGCTGGCCACCGTCCTGCTCGGCGCCATCGCGCTGCTCCTGCGCCATCCCTTCCCGCGCGGCGCTGCGTTGCGCGCCGCCCTCGGCTACGGGGTGCTCCAGTTCGGCCTCAACTTCGCCCTGCTCTACTGGGGCGAGAAGACCTTCCCCAGCGGCCTGACCGCGGTGCTCTACGCCACCATCCCGCTCAGCACAGCGTTGATGGCGGCGGCGACGGGCCTGGAGCGCCTCACCCGCGCCCGGGTGTCCGGCGCGATCGTCGCCGTCGCCGGCGTGGCCCTGCTCTTCCACGGCCAGCCGCTGGGCGGGATCGGGCTGGTCCCCGCGGTGGCCCTCTTCGCCGCCGCGACCCTGGCGGCGTGGTCGAGCCTCATCCTCAAGCGCGGCCCGCGCCAGTCGCCGGTGTGGGCCACGGCGGTGGCCTCGCTGGCCGGCCTCGTGGTCTGCCTCGGCGTGAGCTTCGCCGTCGGCGAGCCGCACCCGGCGCCGCTGCGTTTCGCGCAGTGGTTCCCGGTGGTCTACCTGACCCTGGCCGGATCGGTCGGCGCCTTCGTGCTCTTCGCCTGGCTCATCCACCACTGGCCGGTCACCCGGGTGAGCTTCATCGGCGTGGTGAACCCGCTGGTCGCGCTGCTGCTGGGCTGGGCGCTGCGCGACGAGCGGCTGACGCTGGCCAGCCTCGGCGGCTCGGCGCTCGTGCTGCTCGGCCTCGTCTTCGGCCTGCGCGGGGACCCGGCGGCG
>CAYNPF010000251.1:0-4008 GCA_964398895.1 uncultured bacterium | reverse complement strand
CGTCCGCAGGATCGTCTTCATGCCGCACCCTCCGGCCGCACGCGCCTACTCCTCGTCCGCCGGCTTCGGCTTGGGCGCGGGCCGCGGCGGCATCTCCGCCAGGGCCCGGGCCAGCCGTCCGCGCAACTCGGCCGCCTCGGCGGTGCGCCCGTCGCGCTCGCGCCACTCCGCCAGCACGCGCAGCGCGTCGGTGTCGCGCGGACTCAACCCCAGCACCCGCTGCAGCGACGACTCCGCCGCGGCCGCCCGGCCGGTCTGCGCCAACAGCAGGCCGAGGTCGTAGTGCCCGCTGACGCTGTGCGGGTCCAGCGCCAGACCGCGGCGATAGGCCCGCTCCGCCGCGGCGGGCCGCCCCCGGTCCACCAGCACGTTGCCCAGCCGGACCCAGGCCGAGGCGTCGCCGCCGTCGAGCGCCAGCGAGCGATGGAAGGTGCTCTCGGCCTCGGCGAAGCGCCTCTCCGCCGTCAGGAAGACGCCGTAGGAGTTCAGCGTCGCCGCCTGCTCGCGCCGGGCGACGGCGCTGCGACCCTGCTGGAGCTGGAGCAGGTAGAGGAAGTCGCTCTCCTCCACGCCCTCGGGATTGCCGCGCCCCCACTCCGGGTCCTCGTTGACGCGCGCCACCTTGGCCGCCAGCCGCTGCTCCTCGATGTCGAGCCGGCGGCTCTCCGACAGCTCGAAGGCCTTGGCGAAGGTCTCTTCGGCGAGCTGGTAGCGCCCCTCGTGCATGAAGTCGCGCCCGAGGGCGACGTAGCGCTGGATCACGCTGCGCGACTGCCAGCGGTCCCACTGGTCCTGCAGCGAGGGCAGGAAGAAGGCGAGCAGGGTGACCGCGGCGCTGGCCGCCCCCGCCAGCCACGGCTGGATCCGCCGCCACAGCGAGGGCTCGCGTCGCTCCTCCAGCTCGGCGGCCAGCGTCTCGACGAGCTGCTCGCGGACGTCGGGGTCGGCGATCAGTTCGCGCAGCGTCTCGTGGACCGGCGGCGGTGGTGCGGGCGGCTCGGACGGGCTCATCGGCATCTTCCCCCTCCACGTCGGGATTCGGCGGCCCCGCGGCAACGCCGCCGCAGCCTATCACGGCCGCGCGTCCACGGGGAGCCCCGGGTTCACCGGGGGTTGACCCGGGCCCGGTCCGGGTCTATTGTGAACGTGCGTTCACAACGGAGGCGGGATGGCCCGCGAGAAGCTGCAGACCGGGGTGCGACAGGACCAGATCATCGACGCCGCGTTGGCGCTGATGAGCGACCGTGGCGTGCGCGGTCTGAGCATGGCCGCCATCGCCCGCCGCGTCGGCTTCGCCCCCTCCGCCATCTACCGCCACTTCCCCGGCAAGGACGCCCTGCTCGACGCGGTGCTGGAGCGGATCCGCGAGCGCGTCCACGGTGCGATTGCCGCGTCCCGGGCCGACACCGACGATCCGGTCGAGGCGCTGCGGGGCCTGCTCGATCGGCAGATGCGGCTGCTGCGGCAGAATCGCGGCCTGCAGCGGGTCCTGTTCGCCGACGACTACCACGTCGGCCACCCCGAGCGCCGCCAGCGGCTGCTCGGCCTGTTCGCCGGCTACCTCGACGGCGTGGCCGACATCATCCGCGAGGGCCAGCGCCGCCATCGCATCCGCCGCGATGTGAACGCCCGTTCTCTCGCCGTCCTCTTCCTCGGTCTGGTCCAGCCGGCCAGCGTGCTGTGGGTCCTCAGCGACGGGCGTTTCGACGTCACCGCCCAGGCCCGCGCCGCCTGGCCCATCTTCGAACAGTCCCTGCGCGCGAAACCCGCGTCGCCGCGGCCCCCGGTCCGCGGCCGGCGTTGACCCCGGAGATCCCGTCATGAAGCCGAATCCCCGCATCCTCGTGCCGGTGCTGGCCGTGCTGGTGCTCGTCCTCGTCCTGGTGCCGGTGCTGCGCCGCCTCGGCCAGAACGGCCGGCTCACCGCCTCCGGCACGGTCGAGGCCACCGAGGCGCAGCTCGGCTTCATGGTGCCGGGCCGCATTGACTCGATCGGCGTGCGCGAGGGCGACCGGGTCGAGGCCGGCGCCACGCTGGCCTCGCTCGATCGGGTCGAGGCCGGCGCCCGGCGCGCCCAGGCAGCCGCCGCGCTGGCCGCGGCCCGGGCCCAGCTCGAGGAGATGGAGCGCGGCTCGCGCCGCGAGGAGATCGCGCAGGCCCGCGCCGCCCGCGAGGCGGCGCAGCAGCGGCTGGCCGACGCCCAACTCGACTACCAGCGCACCGACGCGCTGATCCGCAACCACGTGGTCAGTCAGCAGACCTTTGACAAGGCGAAGACCGCGCTGGACGTCGCCCGGGCCCAGGCCGACCAGGCCGAGGAGCAGTACCGGCTGGTCGTGGCGGGACCGCGGCGCGAGCGCGTCGAGGCCGCCCGCGCCCAGGTCGCCCAGGCCGAGGCGGCGCTGCGCGCCACCGACGCCGCGCTGACCAACATGGTGATCCGCGCCCCCTTCGGCGGCGTGGTGACCGTGCGGCACCGCGAGCCGGGCGAGATCGTCGGCGCCGGCGCGGCGGTGGTCTCGCTGATGAACCGCGACGACCGCTGGGTGCGCATCTACGTCAGCGAGGCCCGCATCGGCGCCGTCCACACCGGGCAGGCCGCGACCATCACCTCCGACACCTTCCGGGGGCGGACCTACCCCGGCCGGGTGGTCTACATCAGCAGCGAGGCCGAGTTCACGCCCAAGAACGTGCAGACCGAGGAGGAGCGCGTGAAGCTGGTCTACGCGGTCAAGGTGCGCATCACCGGCGACCCGGCGTTCGAGCTCAAGCCGGGCATGCCCGCCGACGTGCGGCTGGCCCTGGCGAAGTGAGCGACGACGCTTCCGCCCCCGCCCCCGCCGTCGAACTGCAGGGGCTGACCCGCCGCTTCGGCGATCTCACCGCCGTGGACGGCCTGAGCTTCGCCGTGGCCCCGGGCGAGCTGTTCGGCCTGGTCGGCCCCGATGGGGCCGGCAAGACCACGACGCTGCGCATGCTGGCCGGCGTGCTGCGCCCCAGCGCCGGCGACGCGCGGCTGGGCGGCGTGAGCGTGACGCGGGATCCCGAGCGGGTGAAGCACTCGATCGCCTACATGTCGCAGCGCTTCGGCCTCTACGGCGACCTCACCGTCGCGGAGAACCTCGACTTCTACGCCGACCTCTACCGCGTGCCGCGCGCCGAGCGGGCCGCCCGACTGGAGCGGCTCTACCGCTTCTCGGCACTGGGCCCGTTCCGCGGTCGCCTCGCCGGACAACTCTCCGGGGGCATGAAGCAGAAGCTGGCGCTGTCCTGCTGCCTGGTCCACGAACCCGCCATCCTGCTGCTCGACGAGCCGACCTTCGGCGTGGACCCGATCTCGCGGCGCGACCTCTGGCTGATCGTCCACGAGATGGTGGCCCACGGCACGACGGTGGTGGTGAGCACCGCCTACATGGACGAGGCCGAGCGCTTCGACCGACTGGCCATGCTCGACCACGGCCGGCTGGTGGCGCTCGACTCGGCGGCGCGGCTGCAGCGCGACTTCGGGTTGGAGATGGCGAGCATCCCGGTGGACCGCGTCTACGAGGCACGCGCGCTGGCCCGCCGGCTGCCGGGCGTGCGCGCCGCCGCGGTGTTCGGCGACCGGCTGCACGTCGCCGTGCCCGACGCCGCCGCCGACGGGCCGCGCGTCGCCGCGGCACTGCGCGAGGCCGGCCTCGCCGCCGGCGAGGCGCAGACGATCGAGCCGTCGCTCGAGGACGTGTTCATCGAGCGCATCGGCCGCGCGGAGACGGCATGAACGCGCCCGCGGTCACGGTCGAGCAGCTCACGCGCCGCTTCGGCACCTTCACCGCGGTGGACCAGGTGACTTTCACCGTCGCCCGCGGCGAGGTGTTCGGCTTCCTCGGCCCCAACGGCGCCGGCAAGACCACGACCATCAAGATGCTCACCGGCCTGCTCCGAGCGACCTCGGGCCGCGCCACCGTGGCGGGCTTCGACCTGGCGCGCGAGACCGAATCGGTCAAGCGCAGCATCGGCTACATGTCC
>CAYNPF010000250.1:0-4050 GCA_964398895.1 uncultured bacterium | reverse complement strand
CATCGACGGTGACAACGTCCTGGAGTGGGTGCCGGTCAGGGATCCGCGCGTCTTCGAGGAAGGCCGGAGCGTGCGGCTCGGCGTGAGCATCACGTTCTAGCCATGAACCAGGCGACTGGGCGGCGAGGAGACATGAGAGCGATGGCATGGCGGGCGCTCGTACGTGGCGCAGCGGGAGGGCTGCTGCTCCTCCTGGCGGCGAGCACGGTGACCGCACAGGACGGGCAGAACACCGGCTTCTTCCAGAAGCCGGGCATCGACGGGGTGTCGTGGGAGGACCTGAAGACGTCCATGCCGGAGTACTTCGGCACCGGAACGTCGGGCGGCCTCGGCGTCGCGGACATCCCCGAGATCTACGGCCCGGGGGCGGTGCTCAACGTCGGTGACATCCAGATGAAGGTCACCAACTACTCCTGGTTCGGGAATCCGTACACGAATCTCTCGAGCGACCCGTCGGGGCAGTGGCCGGGGGCCTCGGGCACCGAGTACCTGAACGGTGCCTACTTCGCGGTGGGGGCGGTGAACCCGTACGCGACCGATCCCAACGCCATCCGTCGCGTCAGCTTCTTCACGGAGTGGCGTCCCCCCAGCCTGGATCCGGTGGACAAGATCTACCGGACCTACGATGGGGCCCTGAACGGGGCGCGCTTCGTCAACGACGACACCGACTTCGACCTCAACACGGGCGAGGCCAAGATCGACGAGGACTTCCTCGACGGTCACGACAACGATCTCGACGGCAGGGTGGACGAGGACTTCGCCGCGCAGGGCCAGCAGACGTTCTCCTGCGTGATCCGTGACGACACGGAGACGGCCATCAACGCGACGGCCCGCGAGAAGCACGTGCCCCTGGGACTCGAGGTCCAGCAGTTGGCCTGGGCCTACTCGATCCCCGGCTACACCGGCTTCAACGTCGTGCAGTACAGGATCTTCAACCGCGCCGGTCACAGCCTCGACAGCGTCTACGTTGGGGCCCTGGTGGACATGGACTGCGGTCCGGTCACCAAGTCCGCCTACTGGTCGGACGACATTGACATGTGCCCGCTGCCGAACGGTTCGTTCCGCTACGCGACGCTGGCGACCGACAAGCGCCTGCAGGACTCGACCATGCGGGCGCAGAACGTCCCGCCGAACTTCCCGGTGGACTCGGCCCTGTGCTCGAACTACGAGATCCGGGTCAACGGCTTCTCGATCGTGGACGACGACGGCGACGAAGGTAAGACGCGGGGGATCGGGACGTTCCTGCTGGTGAACCACTCGGTGGATCCGCTGGGCGAGAAGGGGCCGGCGCAGGTCGGCTTCCACGCCTTCCGCTCGTTCACCAGCAACACGCCCTACGCCAGCGGCGGCAGCCCGTCCACCGACGCGCAGCGCTTCGAGTTCATGTCGGGCGCGGCGGGGACGAACATCGGCGACGACGGCTTCATCAACCAGGAGCCGGTGGTGGAGAAGGGCGACATGGCGGCGTGGTGGTCGTGCGGACCCTGGATGCAATTCGCCGACGGCGCCAGCATCGAGGTCACGGTGGCCTTCGCGGTCGCGGAGGGAACCAAGGCCGTGGCGGGCAAGTACCGCGCCGACTACCAGGTCTTCGCGGCCGGCGGCATGACCGGCGCCGATCTGATGGCGCGCTACCCGTCGCTGGAGAACGCCTTCACCATCCAGGTCGCCTACGAGGGCATCTACGAGGAGAACACGAGCTGGTCCACCTCCAGCCTGCCCAACGGGCACGGGCGCGAGACCAGGGTCCAGCCGGCGATCGGCGAGGGCGAGGTCTCGGCCAGCGACTGCCACGACCAGGTGGAGCGCCTGGCCACGCACGACCGGCCCGACTGGTTCGACTTCGACTGCAACTACTGCACCGGTGCGTACGACAGCCGCAAGCTGCTGGGCATGCTGCACCGGACCTGGAACGCCGACGCACCGCCGCCCAACCCGGCGATGAACGTGGCGTCCGACTACAACTACTCCGACAACCCGAACCGGATCGTTCCGGCCGGTGACAACCAGGTGCTGCTGGCCTGGGACAACCTCTCGCAGGTGACGTCCGATCCCAAGAGCGGGTGGTTCGACCTGCGCGGCTTCCGGGTGTGGAAGGCGGCGAACTGGACGCGGCCGGTCGGTTCGGCCGGTCCCAGCGAGGACGACTGGGCGCTGCTCGGCGAGTTCCGCTACTTCCACTACTACACGGTGAACGGCAGGCCGATCGAGCGGAACTACAAGCTGGCGTCGGAGACCACGACGGGAGTGGACTCCTGTCCCCGGGTCTTCGTGCCCACGTACAACTACCCGGTCGGCTCGACGCACTGTCCCAACGGCTGCCGCGACACGGCGACCGTGGACATCTGCCTGGCCGACGGCGACCTGTGGAACCGGCAGTCGGGCGAGATCATCCACCCGACCCCGATGGACTGCGTGGAGACCGGCGCCGGCACGTGCGACGAGCACACCGGCTGCATCCTCGGGCGCACCGATTGCGATCTGCCCTCGAACCTGGAGACCTTCACCCGCTACCCGGTGGGCCGCTACCGGTACGTGGACAAGGAGGTCAAGAACGGCTTCGTGTACTTCTACTCCGTGACCGCCTTCGATTCGACGGGCACGGGGAAGACGAAGATCGAGTTGTCCGGACGTCGGGCCGGGACGGAGGCCGACGGCGTGGTACCGCAGGCCCCGGTCCACGGTGGCAAGAACGTCTGGGTCGTGCCCAACCCGTACCGGGGCTACACGGCGCTGCGCGACCGGCCCTCGAGCTGGGACCTGACGCCGAACGCCTCGGATCCGACGGGTACGCACATTGACTTCATGGGCTTGCCCAGCGGAGCCTGGACCATCAGGATCTACACGGTGGCCGGTGATCTCGTGCAGACGATCCGTTCGGTGGACGCGGTCAACGAGTCGATCCGACCGGAGCTCACCTCATCGACCGGCGTGACGGTGCCGGGGTACAACCGTCAGCAGGACAATGCGAATGACGGCCAGGCGAGCTGGAACCTGATCTCACGGAACGGCCAGGACATCGTCAGCGGCATCTACCTCTTCACGGTGGATTCGTCGAATGGCACTCAGCGTGGCAAGTTCGTGGTGATCCGCTAGGCGCGGGAGCGAGAGAGGAGGATCGCAGTGAGAAAGGTCATCGCGGCGCTGAGCCTTGCGGGTCTGCTCATCCCGGGTTGGGCTGGCGCGGCCAACATCTTCGAGAAGGTCGGTACGTTCGACGGCCAGTTCCTGAAGATCGCAGTCGGGGCCCGGGCCACGGCCATGGGTGGGGCGTTCGTCGGGGTGGCGGATGACGCCAGTTCGGTGTTCTGGAACTGCGCCGGCATCGCGCGCATCGAGCCGGACAAGTCGGTGCTCTCGTTGAACCACGCCAACTGGCCGGCCGAGCTGTCGTTCGACCAGGTGACGTACGTGTTCCACGTGCGCCGCATTCCGGGTGTCTTCGCGGTCCATGGGCGCGCTCTGACGATGGACCCGATGGTGGAGACGACGGCCGATCAGCCGGATCCCTACGTCGGGACCGGACGCACCTTCGATGCCGGCATGATGTGCGCGGGTCTCACCTACGCGCGCAGCTTCACCGACAAGTTCAGCGCCGGCGCGACGGCCAGCTTCATCAACGAGGGTCTGGCGGAGTACTCGCAGCAGTCGTTCGCCTTCGACATCGGCACGTTGTACGACGTGGGCGTGATGGGCATGCGCATCGGCATGGCGATCTCCAACATCGGTTCGGAGATCAAGTTCATCGACCGCTCCGCGCGCCTGCCGTCCATCTTCCGGGTCGGGACCTCGGCGGTCCTGATGCAGAAGGCCGATCAGAAGCTCATCGGCTCGTTCGAGTTCTCGCATCCGCCGGATAACTCGGAGCGCCTCAACGTGGGGGCGGAGTACTCGTTCCACAAATACCTGTACCTGCGCGGTGGCTACAACATCAACTACGACTCCGAGGCGCTGGCCGGCGGTGTCGGCTTCCACTTCCCGGTCTCGGTCGCGGGCATGGCCGATCTCGACTACGCCTACACCGATATGAAGGACCTTGGTGGCGACCAC
>CAYNPF010000249.1:0-4052 GCA_964398895.1 uncultured bacterium | reverse complement strand
GACCAGCGACCTGCAGATCAAGAACCCGCAGGTGCGCGTGGACATCGACCGCGAGCGCGCCGCGGCAATGGGCGTGACCGCCGCCCAGATCGAGGAGGCGCTGCAGTACGCCTACGGGTCGGGCCAGGTCTCGACGATCCTCACCTCGAACGACCAGTACTGGGTCATCATGGAGCTGCAGCCCCGCTACCAGCGCGACGCCTCGGCGCTGTCGCTGCTCACCGTGCGCTCGTCGCAGGGCGGATCCGCCGGCGCGGGTGCCCAGGTGCCGCTCGGCGCGGTGGCGAAGCTCTCGACCGGCGTCGGCCCGCTCACCGTGAACCACCAGGGCCAGATCCCGGCGGTCACCGTCTCCTTCAACCTGCGGCCGGGCGTGTCGCTGGGCGAGGGCACGGCGGTGGTGCAGCGCACCGCGCACGACGTGCTGCCCTCCACCATCTCGACCGGTTTCTTCGGCACCGCCCAGGTGTTCCAGTCGAGCCAGCAGGGTCTGCTGGCCCTGCTCTTCCTCGCCATCCTCGTCATCTACCTGGTGCTGGGCGTGCTCTACGAGAGCTTCATCCACCCGCTGACAATCCTCTCGGGACTCCCGTTCGCGGCCTTCGGCGCCCTCCTGACCCTGCTGATCTTCCGCACCGAGCTGACCATCTACGCCTATGTCGGCATCATCCTGCTGATCGGGTTGGTGAAGAAGAACGCCATCATGATGATCGACTTCGCCCTCGACGCCGAACGCAACGAGGGCAAGCCGGCGCCGGCGGCGATCGTCGAGGCCTGTCACGTACGCTTCCGCCCCATCATGATGACGACCTTCGCCGCGCTCATGGGCACGCTGCCCATCGCCATCGGTTTCGGCGCCGGCGCCGAATCGCGGCGCCCGCTCGGCCTGGCGGTGGTGGGCGGGCTGGCGTTCTCGCAGATCATCACCCTCTACGTCACGCCGGTCATCTACACCTACCTCGACGCGTTCCAGCGCCGCCTGCGCGGCGCGCGGGCGGCCGCGCCGGCGCCCGACGCCTCGTAGGGGTGGATCGCGCCCGCGACCTGGCGGGGCCGATGTCCGGGCCCCGTCAAGTCGCGGGCACGAGGCTTGACCGGCCTTCGGCGCGTCCCTAGACTTTTCCCGCATCCTTCCCCGACGCCTCGCCTCTCCCCCTGGTCCCCTACCGGAGATCCCGATGAGACCTCGCTCGTTCGCCGCGCTCGGGCTGCTGCTGCTGGGCTGCGCCGCCGGAGCCCACGCGCTCGCCCCGGGCAGTCCCCCGCACCCGTCCGCGCCCGCCACGCCCCCCTCCGCGACGCAGCCCATCGTCACGATCAACGGGGTGCGGGACACCGGTCAGTACCTGCCCGACACGACGGTCCTCGGTCGAGTGGACGGGCGGGTGTTCCGGATCGGCGAGTTCGTGGACCGCTGGTTCGCCTCGTACTTCCTGGATCGCCCCAGGGCCGACAGCGCCGGGCGTTACGAGTTCCTGAACAGCATGGTCAACAAGGAGGTGCTGGCCGACCTCGCCCGGCGGGTGAATCGTCCGCTGGGCTTCGAGGATCGGGCCGCCCTGCGCGAAACCCGGGAGCGGCTGCTCTCGAACGCCACCTTCGCCCGGCTGGTCTCCGACTCGGCGCACTACACCAACGACGAGGTACGCCACCTCTACCAGCAGGGGCAGTACGAGCTGCACCTGCAGCGCATCGTCAGCGCCGACCCGGGCAGCGCCGAGCGGGCGCGCGCGGAAGTGATCGGGAAGCACCTGCCCTGGACGGAGGTGGCGCAGCGCTACTCCCTGTTCCCCGATGCCGACGGCGACCTGGGCTGGGTGCGGCGTGACAGCATCGGGCCAGCGGCCGCCCTCGACATCTTCGACCTGCCCGACGGCGGCATCTCGCAGATCCACCGGGACGGTGACGGCTGGTGGTTCGCGCAGGTCCTCGGACGGCGTCCCCACGTCCAGCCGCCCCTGTCGCAGGTCGGCAAGATGCTGGCCCAGGAGATCCTCGGGGTGAAGCTGAACACTCGCACAGAGGTCCTGCGCCAGCAGGTGCGTCGAGAGATCGGGATGGTGTACGACAGCACGAACATCGCCTGGGCCACCGCCGTGTTCGCGGAAAGGGAGCGCCAGACGCGTGGCACGAGCAAACTGCCGGTGATCGACATGAGCAGCGAGGCCCCCCAGTTCGAGCCGGCCGACACCTCCCGCCGCCTCGCCCGCTGGAAGGACGGGACTCTCACCCTCGGCGATTTCCTCGCCGAGTATAACGCCACGCCGGTGATCGGCCGCGACAAGATCACCAACTTCGCGGCGTTCCGCGGCGTGCTCGACGGTTACATCCTCGAGCCCTACATGGCCGAACTGGCGGTGCGACGCGGCCTCGACCGCGACCCGATAGTGACCGAGGGCATGGCCAAGAAGGAGGAGCAGATCCGCGTCGAGCACCTGTTCGGCGACTCGATCGAGGCGCGGTTGTGGGTCTCGAACGAGGAGCGCCGCCAGTACTACGAGGCGCACCTGCCCGACTTCATGAGCCTGCAGAGCGTCACTTACGCGGCCATCGCCCGGTCCAGTCGGGCGGGCGCGGACTCCGTGGTGGCGCGGCTGAAGGCCGGCGAGCGAGCCACCGACGTCCTGCGGGCCGATTCGCTGTCCGGCCTGGCGAGCGGTTCCATCAAGGTCGAGGGGGAACGCGACGGCAGCGAGATGCACCTGCTCGTCTTCAACGAGATGCGCGAGGGGGACGTCCACGTCCTCGGCCCGGACAAGGAGGGCTACTACCTCGTCCTCCAGAAGCTCGTCCACGACGCCGGCCACCAGCTCTCGCTCGACCAGGTGATGACCCTGGTGGACGAATCGGTCCAGAACCTCAAGGCCGAGCGGATGCTCAAGGAGTTCATCGCGCGCCACCGAGAGGGGCACGTCATCGAGTTGCACCCGGAGCGGCTCATGCGCGTGAAGCTGGTGGATCCCTCGATCTAGACCCGGGCCCGTCCGACGGGAAGGGGGGGCGGTGTCCCGCGGGACACCGCCCCCCTCGTATCCGCCGCCGGCCCCGGAGCCGACGATGCGCGCTCAGCGCCGCGTGCTGTCGGCCGGCGCTGCCGGGCGTGGCGGGCGCGGCGGCGCCGTTCTCTGCACCGGCGGATTCCACGCCGGGACCTTGCCCCGGTGGCGGTAGGGTGTGCAGACGTCGCCATTGGGCGAGTTCACCGAGACGAAGCGGTTCTCGCCCCGCCGGATCAGGATGTCCGGACCACCGCCCGAGTAGCCCCCCTCGCGCCACTCGATGCACACCGGCTGGTCGGAGCCCGGCAGGGCGCAGCTCCGATGCCTGAGCAGGAGACGCGCGAAGCAGTAACGCTTGAGACCCGAGATGGGAGCACCATCCTCCGGCTTGACCGCGTAGATGGCCAGGAGTTCGCCGGCCCCCCCCACGAACTCGTACACCGTCCCGCCCATCCCCGGGTACAACCACGGCTGCGAGCAGGGAGACGTGTCGTCGGCGTCCATCTGCACCAGCAGGCCACCCCGGTTGGCCCCGCCCTCCCCGAAGCCCCAGAACACCCCCAGCGAGTCTCCGGCCGACGGGCGAATGGCGACCCGCGCGTAGATGGCGATCAGATGGGGCAGGTCGCGACCGGTCACCAACGAGAGGTAGAGGGTGTCCACGCGGCTGGTGTCGCGGCAATTGACGTCCACGTTCCGTCGCGCCCCGGGCGCACCCCAGGGGGCCCCCCACGACAGGTAGAGGCTCGCCTCTCCCACCGAGTCGCCTCGGGTGCTGTCGTAGGGCATGCCGTCCGGGATGATTCGCGGCCGTTGCGGATCTGGCCGGCGGACAGGGGCGGCCACCGAGCGCGGAGCAACGGCCAGCCACGAGCCCGTCAACACGGTCAGCAACAGGACAGCCAGGGTGCGACGCGTTCCATTTCTCATCGGTAGAGCCCCTTGAGTCTCCCCCACGTGATCGAACGGGCCGGCACTGCGGCGCAGCTCGCGCCCGCGCCGCCCTGCCAGGTGGCCCAGTTCGACGAATCGCTCCCCGGCACGCTCAACTCC
>CAYNPF010000248.1:0-4076 GCA_964398895.1 uncultured bacterium | reverse complement strand
GCTGGTGCCCGGGGCCCCCGGGGTGGTGAAGCTCGTGGACTTCGAGGCCGGCCGCATGGTGGTCGCCCTGCCGCCGGGGCTCGAGGAGCTGTGAGGCGCGCGTGAGGATCTCGCTGCTGACCATCTTCCCCGACTTCTTCGGGCCGGCGCTCGACGAGGGCATGATCCGCCTCGCCCGCGAGAAGGGCCGCCTCGAGGTCGGCATCGTGCCCCTGCGCGACTTCACCGACGACTCGCACCGCTCCACCGACGACTACCCGTTCGGCGGCGGCGTCGGCATGATCATGAAGATCGAGCCGATGGACCGCGCGCTGCAGTCCCTGGGGGTGGGGGAGAAGGGCGCGCGGCCCGCCGGCACGCGGGTGGTGCTGTTCTCGCCGCAGGGACGGTCCTTCACCCAGGCGCTGGCCATCGAGTACGCCACGCTCGAGCACCTGGTGCTGGTGAACGGGCGCTACAAGGGCGTGGACGAGCGGGTGAGCGAGCACCTGGTGGACGAGGAGCTCTCGCTCGGCGACTTCGTGCTCTCGGGCGGGGAGCCGGCGGCGCTGTGCGTGGTGGACGCCGTGGCCCGCCTGCTGCCCGACGTGGTGGGCTCGTTCGACTCGGTCGAGGGTGACTCGTTCCACTCCGGCCTGCTCGACTCGCCCTACTACACGCGCCCGGCCGAGTATCGCGGCTGGCCGGTGCCGCCCGAGCTGCTCTCCGGGCACCACGCCCAGATCGCGCGCTGGCGCCGCGAGCAGGCGCTGCGGCGCACCCTCGAGCGGCGGCCGGACCTGCTGGCGAACGCGCCGCTCGACGACGAGGACCGCCGCTTCCTGCGCCGGATCGAGCGGGATCGTCGCGGATCGTGATGCGTCGGCTGCGGATGCTCGCCTATCTCGCGGGGCGTCTGGTCGAGACCCTGCGCGAGGGCCAACTGCGGTACGCGTGGCGCCTGTTCGCCTGGCGGATCGAGCGCCGGATCCGGTACCGGCAGCCGTTCCTCGACCTGGGGACGGAACGCGGCGCGTTCGATATCGAGACGCAGTACCGGGAGCGCCTGCGTCACCCGCCCCCGCCGCGTCGGGTCGAGGGCCCAACGGCGATTCCGAACTCGCACCGCTTGCTCGTGCTCCGCGGCGCGAAGTTGCACGAGGGGGCGGAGCGACGCTTCGCGGCCGAAGCGACCGGCGCCGACCTGGTGTACTCCGACGAGGACCGGCTGCGCGACGGTGCGCGGGGGCGCCCGCTGTTCAAGCCCGAGTACTCGCCGGAACTCCACCTGTCGGCCAACTACCCCGGCGACGTGCTCCTTGCGTCCCGCGCTCTGCTGGCGCGGGCGGGGGTGGACGACGCAGCCGCCCTGACGCCGCACGATTTGGCCCTGCGCCTTGCCGACGCTGCGGATCGGATCCGGCGCATCCCCGAGATCCTCTTCAGCCGCGTCGCCGAGGAGCCCGATGTGTCCCTCGACGGAGTCCGAGCCGCCCTGGCGCGACGCGGACGGACCGGGACGGTGACGGCGGGAGCGGACGGCACCGCCGTGGTGCGCTACCCGACGCCACGGGCGACGGTCGCCGTCATCGTTCCGAGCGCCGGTCGGCACCCCTGGCTCGAGCCCTGTCTGCGAGCGGTTTCGCGTCTCTCGCCCGGTGTGGCGCTCGAAATCCTGGTGCTCGACACACGGGCCGTGTCCTCCGGCGCCGACGATGGTCCGCTGGTGGCCCTGCCGGGCGTGCGGGTCGAGCCGTGGGCGGGCAGGCGATTCAACTTCGCCGCCGTGAACAACGAGGGGGCGCGGCGCACTCGCGCGGAGTACCTGCTCTTCCTCAACGACGATACGGAGCCGCTGGACGATCGCTGGCTGACGGCGATGCTCGAGTTGGCCCAGTGGCCCGAGACCGCGGCGGTCGGTTCGTTGCTGCTCTATCCCGATCGCACCATCCAGCATGCGGGCGTCGTGCTCGGCGTGGGGGGGCCGGGCGCCCACGGCCTGCGGCACCTTCCCGCCACCTCCCGGCCCAACCAGCCCTGGGCGTTGCGCACGCGCGAGGTCTCCGCGGTGACCGCGGCGTGCCTGCTGGTGCCCCGCGGGAAGTTCGAGGCCGTGGGCGGCTTCGACGAGTCGTTCAGCGTGGACAACAACGATCTCGACCTCTGCCTGCGTCTGGGCGCTGCCGGCGGGCGCGTGCTGTTCACTCCGGACTCCCGTCTCCTGCACCGGGAGTCGGTGACGCGGCGCAAATGGCGCGATCCGGCCGAGGAACGTGCCTTCCTCGACCGCTGGGAGGGGCTGCTCCGAAGGGGCGATACCTACTACTCGCCCGGCCTGACACTGGTGCGCGAGGATTTCTCCCTGCGCCGGTGAGCGGCCCGCGGGAGCCTGAGCCGCGAGCGCCGGGAACCGCTCCGGCCGCCGGCGGTGTAGAATGGGACGCACCCCTCGGAGGTCTCCCATGAAGCGACTCCTGGTCCCGTTCGTCTCCCTTGCCCTCGCTCTCGTCCTCGGCGGCTGCTTCGAGGACGACGTCGTCCGGCCGGTCCAGCGGGTGCCGTCGCCCGACTCGCCGACCGGGGTCGTCCGGCTCTTCGCCTGGTGCTGGAACCACCGCGATCCGACCCGCTACGAGAAGCTCTTCACCTCGGACTTCGTCTTCGTGTTCGCGGCCGGCGACTCGGCGGGCAACCTGTACCGGGACGATCCGTTCGACCGCTCCGACATGTTGCTCTGTGCCCGGCACCTGTTCGTGGGCGACGGGGGGAGCGCTTCCCCGGCCCGGAGCATCTCGTTCGTGCTCGAGGACACGCTTCACGCGGTCGCCGACTCACGGCCCGGGCTCGATCCGCTCCGGCACCGCGAGATCCCGAGCGCGATGCACCTGACGATCGTGACCCAGGACGGCGGGACGTACGAGGTCACGGGCAACGTCACGTTCCACGTCGTGCGCGGGGACTCGGCGCAGATCCCGGCCGGGCTGGGGCTCGCGCCCGATTCGACCCGCTGGTACGTGGACCGCATCGAGGACGGCACGCTCGGCTCGACGCTGGCGAGGACCGCCGCGCCCCAGCCGACGGGTCAAACCACCTGGGGGCGGATCCTGAGGCTGTACCTGTAGTAGCGGGTGCTCCCCGGGCGGGGGAGGCCCGGACGGGGCCCGGATCGGCCGTTCCGGCCCGTTCCGGGCCCGACTTGGCGCCGGGAGCGGCGTCCCGTATACTACGCGGCCGCTTGTGTTCGCCCGGTTACCCGATGACTTGGGCGTGAGAATCCTAGGAGAAACCCATGGGCCTGATGGAGAAGATCGAGGCCGCTCAGCTCAAGTCGGACCGACCGGAGCTTCGCCCCGGCGACACCGTCGAAGTGGCGGTGCGCGTCATCGAGGGCGACAAGGAGCGGCAGCAGAAGTTCCGCGGAGAGGTCATCAACGTGCGTGGCGCCGGTGCGCGTCGCAGCTTCACCGTGCGCAAGATCTCGGACGGCATCGGGGTCGAGCGCACCTTCCCGCTGCACAGCCCGTCGGTGGGCGACATCAAGGTGATCAAGCACTCCAAGGTCCGCCGCGCCAAGCTGTTCTACCTGCGGCGCAAGACCGGCAAGGCCGCCCGCCTCACCGAGAAGAAGAGCGCGGGGGAGAGCGCCGCGAAGGAGTAGCGGTGGAGTCCTGGCGCCGGCTCGCACGTGCGGAGGTGCGCCTTGCGGGCGAGGCCGCCGTCGTGGCCGGCGTGGACGAGGCCGGCCGCGGTCCCCTGGCGGGACCGGTGGTGGCCGCCGCGGTGGTGCTCGATCCGCGATCCGGCTGGGACGGCGTGAACGACAGCAAGAAGCTGAGCGCCGAGGCGCGCGAGCTGGTCTACGCCCGGGTCCTCACCGAGGCCCGGGCGTTCGCGTGGGCGGTGGTGGGGCCGCGCTCCATTGACGCGCTGAACATCCGCCGCGCCAGCCTCGAGGCCATGCGCCGCGCCGTGGGACTGCTGGCCGTGCGTCCCGACCTGGTGCTGGTGGACGGCAACGACCGCATTCCCGAGCTGTCCTGCCGGCAGGAGGCGGTGATCTCGGGCGACGCACGGTTGCTCTCGGTGGCCGCCGCCTC
>CAYNPF010000247.1:0-4087 GCA_964398895.1 uncultured bacterium | reverse complement strand
CCTCGAGAACACGCTGCTGGACGTCGGCCACCGGCCCATCCTCATGAGCAGCATCGAGGAGGGCATCGCGGCCCTCGCCCGCGAGACGCCGGACCTGGTCATCGCCGATTGCCAGACCGCCGAGACCACCGCGCAGGACCTGCTCGAGCACCTGCGGCGCGAGGGTCTGGACATCCCGGTCATCGTCACCACCGGATACGCAAGCATCGAGCATGCCGTGTTGATGATGAAGCACGGCGCCGCCGACTATCTGACGAAGCCGCTTCGCGCTGAGGCGCTGCGGATCGCCGTGAAGAACGCCATCGAGGTCGAGCGGTTGCGCCGTGAAAACGTGGAGATCCGGCGCGAGATCACGGCCCTGCGCGGCCCGCGGGCCATCATCGGCAACTCGTTGGCGTTGCAGGCCGTGCTGCAGACCGCGGCGGTCGTCGCCAAGACGCGTGCCACCGTGCTGCTCGAGGGCGAGTCGGGCACCGGCAAGGAGTTGGTCGCGCGGGCGATCCATGAGCAGAGCCCGCGCAGCCAGGCGCCGTTCGTCACCCTGAACTGCGCGGCGATGCCCGAGGGCCTGGTGGAGAGCGCGCTGTTCGGGCACGAACGGGGGGCCTTCACCGGGGCGACGAGCCGCATGATCGGCGCCTTCGAGCGGGCCAACGGCGGCACGCTGCTGCTCGACGAGATCTCCGAGATGCGCCTGGACCTGCAGGCCAAGCTGCTGCGCGCCATCCAGGAACAGGAGATCGAGCGCGTGGGCGGACACCAGCCGATCCGCGTGGACGCGCGCATCGTCGCGACCACGAACCGCGACCTGCGCGGCGCGGTCGAGGCCGGGAAGTTCCGCCAGGATCTCTACTACCGGCTCCAGGTCGTGCCCATCCGCACACCGCCCCTGCGGGAGCGTCCCGAGGACATCCCGGTGCTCGTCGCGTACTACGTCGAGCGCCATGCCTCGAACCTGGGCATGCGCAAGCCCGAGCTCGCGCCCGGTGTGATCGAGGTGCTGCAGCAGCGGCCGTGGCCCGGCAACGTCCGCGAACTGGCCAACGCGGTGGAGCGCGCCGTCATCCTCACCCGCGAGGGCCGGCTGGGGCTCGAGGCCTTCGGCTCGGCCGGGCTCGAGTTGTCGGCGCGGGCAGACGCGCCGGTGGCGGTGGTTTCATCGGGGCCCGCGCCACTCCCGGCGCCCGCCCCCAGCCTCGAGGAGGCGGTCTACGACCTGAGTATCCTCGAGCGGGACACCATCACCCGCGCCCTGGCGGCCACCGGTGGCCATCGGGCCCGCGCGGCCCGCCTGCTCGGCATCAGCGAGCGCACCCTGCGCAACAAGCTGAACGTCACGCCGACGCCGCCGGTCCCGCAGGCCTAGCCGCACCCTCCGGGCGAACTCCGCCCCGCCGGCCGGAGCTTCCGGGCTCGGAACTTTCTTCCGGCAGAGACGGCCGGATCCTGTCCATCGGACCGTCCGTCGCCCACCTGCCCCCGGCTCCATCGCGCCTGCAACCGAATGGGCCCGAGCGGGCTGCGCCGGTTCCCGCCGGTCCTACCGCGTCCGCGTGGACCGCGGCACGTCGCTTGCTCGCGCCCTCCCGGTCACACCAGCCACGGAGGGGGGCATGCTCAAGTCACTGTTCGGTCCCGATTCGCTCACCCACATGTTGCGGGGGGGACTCGAGGAAGCCAGCGCCACGCACCGCGCCATCGCCGCGCGGGTGGCTGGGGCGGTCGAGGCCAGCACCAGCGGGGACTTCGCCGGGCAGCTCGAGGCGCACGGTCGGGCCCAGTCCAGCGAGGCCGACCTGCAGCAGGACATGACCGCGCTGGCCGACACCGAGCTGCGCTACGAGGCGGACGCGAAGCTGCTGCAGGCCGCGTACGCCCGGCTGCGCTCAGCGATCCGCGGCAATGCCTAGTCCGATCCGCTTCCCGTTCCTCGCGCGCCCGGTGCGACGGCTCATGGGGCCGCTGCAGACCAGCGCCGAGGGCATGGCCCTGCAGCAGAAGTTCATCGAGGTCATCTCCAGGAACATCGCGAACGCCGAGACGACGCGCACGCCCGAGGGGGGAGCGTACCGTCGCGAGGTCGCGGTCAGCGACGGCTCCGGCTCGGTCGAGACCGTCGAGGACGCGCGCCCCGGTCGGCAGGTCTACGACCCCGGCCATCCCGATGCCGACGCGAACGGCTTCGTCAGCTATCCCAACGTGGAATTGAACACCGAACTCGTGGACATGATGGTCGCCCGCCGCGTGCACGAGGCCAACGCCACCGTCTTCCAATCGGCGAAGGCCATGCTGCGCAAGGCGCTCGACATCTGATCGCCGAAAGGGGCGTCATGGAGATCACCCGCACTTCGCTTCCGTCCGTGACCGTGCCGCTGCGCGGGACGCCGCCGACCCGGTCGCGCGACGACGCCACGGCCCCGTCGAGCGCCGCCGCGCCGACGGCCGAGGCCTCGCTGTGGGACGTGCTGACCCCCGAGGAGCGCGAGTTCTTCGCGCAGCAGGCCACGCTCGGTCCGATGCGTTACGGCCCGCGGCGCGGCACCGAGTCGTCGCTGGGGGCGCCGCTGGGCCGGCGCCTGGACGTGCGGGGCTGACCATGGCGCTCACCATTGATCCGCGCGGCTCGCTGTTGTCCTCGGCGGTGACGTCGGCGCTGAGGACCCCGGCCGCCTCGGGCGCCGGGGAGGCGTCGTTCGGCGACGCGCTCAAGCAGGCGCTCAACGACGTGTCGGACCTGCAGGGCGAATCCAAGGAGATGATCGGCGCCTTCCTGCGCGGGGAGCCGGTCGAGCTGCACCAGGTGATGGCCGCCAGCGAGGAGGCTTCGCTCTCGCTGGAGATCCTGGTCGAGATCCGCAACAAGCTCACGGACGCCTACCGCTCCGTGATGAACGTCCAGTGATTCCCGGGGGGATGCCCGCATGAATGCCGTCCTGTCGCCGCTGATGCACCGCGTGCGCGGTCTCGACGGAAGCCGCCGCTTCGTCGTGTTCGGGGTGCTGGCCGCCGCGGTCGTGCTCATCGGCCTGCTCGGCCGCTGGGCCTCGACCCCGAACTACGTGACGCTCTACCACGACCTCGACCTCGCCGAGTCGGGGGCGATGATGGACCAACTCGGCAAGGCCGGCATCACGCGCCGCCTGGCCTCCGGCGGCAGCGAGCTGCAGGTCCCGGCGGCCGACCTGGCCCGGGCCCGCGTCGCCCTGGCCAAGGTCGGGTTGCCGGCGAACGGGCGGCCGGGGCTCGAACTGTTCGACAAGCCCTCCTGGGGCATGACCGACTTCACCCAGCGCGTGACCTACCAGCGGGCGCTCGAGGGCGAGCTGGCCCGCACCATCGCCGGCATCCACGGCATCGAGCGGGCGCAGGTGCACCTGGTGCTGGCGTCGTCGAGCGCGCTGCGGCGGCTCGATCGTCCGGCGAGCGCCTCGGTGGTGCTGACGCTCAAGGGCAACACGCCGCTGACCGGCGACGCGGTCCAGGGGATCACCTACATCGTCAGCAACAGCGTCGAGCAGCTCTCGAGCGAGAACGTCGCCGTCATGGACGACGCCGGCCATGTGCTGTCGGTGCCGGCCGGCGAGGGCGGCTCCGGGCTGACGACGCGCCAGCTCGAGATCCAGCGGGCGTTGGAGCGGGATCTGGCCGGCAAGATCGAGGACCTGCTGGCGACCGTGGTCGGCAGCGGTCGCGCCCGGGCCCAGGTCTCGGCCCAGCTCAGCTTCGACCAGGTGGACCGCACCGTCGAGGCGTTCGATCCCGACGGCCAGGTGCTCGAGAACGAGCAGCGCAGCGAGGGCGGCGAGAGCGCCCAGACCGTGGTGAACAACTCCTACCAGAACTCGCGTCGCGTCGAGAAGAGCACGCAGGCGGGTGGCAAGGTGGAGCGGTTGACCATCGCCGTGCTGGTGGACCAGCGCGCCCTCGGCGGCGGCGCGGCCGGCGGCCGGACCGGACTGCAGCGCGAGGAGCTCGAGGCCATGGTGGCGAACGCCGCCGGCGTGGACAGCGCCCGCGGCGATCGCCTCAGCGTGGTGGCCGTGCCCTTCGAGGCGGCGCCGGTCACGGCCGGCGACGGGGCCAGCGC
>CAYNPF010000246.1:0-4095 GCA_964398895.1 uncultured bacterium | reverse complement strand
CACGGTCAGATCCGCCTACCCGCCACCCGCTCGGGGGCGACGGCACCTCTGACGCGGAACCGGGGAGCCGCTTCACTGCCGCTCCCCGGTCCGACCAGGCTTACGAGGCGTCCCTGCGAGGTTCCGGAGTCCGGCGACTAGACGCCGTTCAGCGCGGTGATGACGCGGTCGAAGGCGCCGGTGATGGCCGTGCGCAGACCCGGGTTGGTGAGCACCGCGACGGCGACGGCGGCGATGAAGGCAGCCAGCAGGCCGTACTCGATCAGGTCCTCGCCCTTCTCGTCACGAACGAAGTTGCGGATGAGCTTCAACATGGTGGTCACGCTCCTGTGGTACGCGAACCGCGAATGCCCGGCGCCGTGCCGGAGTGGACGATCTCGCTTGACGCCTCCTGCGATGCCGCGAGTGGCGTGTCCCGAACGGGGAGGGGCCTTCAGGCACCGGGTCCGCCAGCGGGCACACGTTCCGACTGGACATATGGCAAGGGCCGGGCCAAGCGGGGATCCGGGGACCGGTCCGGTCCGCTAACCGCCTGTAAGGCCGTGCGGTCATGGCCGAGACGGTCGGGGATCGGGCGCCGCGCGCGCCCGTGCGGAGGCCGGAAACGTAGTCGGCTGCGACGCCCGGCGGCCAACCTCGGGGCGAAATGGCCCAGGATTGTCCGCCGCACCGGGCCATCCTCCGATCACGCTGCCAGGGACGGACCGCAACGCGAGTCCCAACGGCCGGATGCATTTCGACGCGCGGACGTCGCACATCCACCAGGACGCGATCCGTCCGGGCGGCCGCGGCGGAGTGCACAAGGGGTAATCCCACCCAGACACTCGCGAGGCACCACGCGGCGAGAGAGTGTCGTCGGAAGCGACTCGGTGCCGCACATTCTCCATCCGCAGTGCACGAACGACCTCATCCGGCCGACCGGGCCCGCCGATAACCAGCGCACCTCAGAAACACGATGGCAGCAGGCAGTTCGGCACGGTGAGTGGCGCGGACGCGCGCGCGCCCGCCCCGTGGGTGGACGGGCGACATTGCGCGTTGCACCGCATGAACCGATGACGATGGGAGGACACGATGAGGGCCGGCATTCCCACCTGGGCGTCCGTGCGGCACCCGCGTGGCCTGCGCCGGCGCATGGCCGTCCTCCTCGGCGCCGGGCTCATCGTCGCCGGCTGCGGCTTCGAGGCCCTGCTGGTCTCTCTGACCTGGCACACCGAGCACCAGCAGCTCGAGGCCCGCGCCCGCTCCGTCGCCCGGCTCATGGCCCAGCGCGCGCTCGCCCCGCTCGCCGCCGGCCGCGTCGCCGAACTCGAGCTGCAGCTCCATCGCGCGGTGATCGAGCCCGACGTCATCGGTGCCGCCGTCTACCCGCGGCGCGGGCCGATGCTGGCCCAGCAGAGCCTCGACCGTCCCCCCTGGTCCGACCTCGGTCTGCCGGTCCCCTACGTGGGCGGCGACGAGGTCTCGCTCCAGTATCGCCGGACCCCGACCGGCACGGTGCTCGACGTCACCGCACCGGTCGTCACCGGTCCCGGCGAGACCCATGCCGCCGGCACTCCGGCGAGGAACGCACGCGCCGCGCGGACTCCGCGGCTGCCCCTGCAGCGTGTCGGCTGGATGCGGCTGGCCTTCTCGACGGCCGGCACCAACGAGGCGGTGCAGAACGCGGCCCAGCTCGGCCTGCTGGTGCTGCTCTTCGCCTTCCTCGTCGCCTCCCTGGCCATCTCCCGTTTGGTGGGCATCATCCTCCGACCGCTGAGCGAGGCGGGGAACCTGGCGCGCGAGATCGCCTCCGGCCACCTCGAGCGCCGCCTGCCGGTGCGCGGCCGGGACGAACTCGGCGACTTCGCCATCTCCATGAACACGATGGCGCTCGCCCTCGACGCCGCCCGCACCGCCACCGAGAAGGAGGCCGCGGCGCTGCGCACCGCGTCCTCGGCCATGCTCTCCATCGCCGGCGGCGCCCGCGACGCGCAGGACCCGCTGCGGCTCTTCCCCCTCGTCGCCCGCGAGCTGAAGCAGGTCACCCGCGCCCGCGCCATCGCGCTGGCCGTCCCGACGGAGCAGGGCCGTCCCCCCGTCTTCAGCCAGTTCGATCCGCCGGCTCCCTGGGGCGGCCTGCGTGCCGGCCGGGCGGTGTCGGACGGACTGACCGCCCGGCTGGCCGCGCTGGACAACGCCGTCCTGCGCCTCGACGTCGCGGCCGGCCTCGACGAGTGCGCGGAGATGGCGGAGGGCGGCTTCCGCTCGGTGATACTCGTTCCCCTGCACCTGCCCGGCTCGCCCTCCGCCGTGCTGCTCGCGGCGGCCGAGGACCCCGCGGCCTTCCCCGAGTCCGAGCAGGAACTGGTGCTGGCGCTGACCAGCCACCTGTCCTCGGCGCTGTGGGCCAGCCAGCTCCAGGAGCGTCTCGAGAAGGCGTTCGAGGAGTTGCAGCGCACCCGTGACTACCTGGTGCAATCGGAGATGCTGCGGGTCGCCGGCGAGATGGCGACCGGCGTGGCGCACGACTTCAACAACCTGCTCGGCGCCATCCTCGGCCGCGCCCAGCTCCTCATCCGCCGGATCGAGGCCGGCGAGCTGTCGTCGGAGGACCTCCTCACCTCGCTGGCCGTGATCGAGCGCGCCGCCCAGGACGGGCGCGAGACCGGTCGCCGCCTGCGCCAGTTCGGCCATGTCGCCCAGGACACCACCGCGGAGACGGTCGAGCTGGCGGTGGTGCTCCGCGACGCCGTCGAGTTCACCCGGCCGCGCTGGCAGAACGAGGCGCAGGCGGTCGGGCTCCCGCTCGCCATGCACCTCGATGTTGAGCCCGACCTGTGGGTCGCCGGCCGCGCGAGCGAGCTGCGCGAGGTCGCCGTCAACCTCGTGCTCAACGCGCTGGACGCGATGCCGGAGGGCGGCGAGTTGCGGGTCACGGCCCGGGGTGACGGCGAACACGTCGTGGCCGCGGTCGCCGACACCGGCATCGGCATGGACGAGGAGACGTCGCGGCGCATGTTCGATCCCTTCTTCACCACGAAGGGCGACGGCGGTGCCGGACTCGGCCTGTCCGTGGTCTACGGCATCGTCCAGCGCCACCGCGGAACGATCCAGGTCACCACCCGTCCCGGCGCCGGCACCCGCGTCGAGGTGCGGCTGCCCCGCGCCGCCGCGACCGGAGTGGCGGTCGCGGCCCCGGCCGAGCCCGAGTCGTTGCCGGCGATGGACGTGATGGTCGTGGACGACGACGCGGCGGTGCGCGACGTGCTGCGCGACACCGTGGCCGCCCTCGGCCAGCGCGTGACCGCCTGCGGCTCGGGCGCCGAGGCGCTCGCCGTCTTCCGCCCCGGCGCCTTCCAGCTCGTGCTCACCGACCTCGGCATGCCGGGGATGACCGGCTGGGAGCTGACGCGCGAGCTGCGGGCCCTCGACCCCGAGGTGACCATCGTGTTCGTGACCGGCTGGGGCGAGGACGTGGACACGCGCGCGGCCGGCGAGACCGGCGCCGACCTCGTGATCGCGAAGCCCTTCGAGGTCACCGACGTGGCCCGCGCCATCGCGCTGGCCGGCGGGGAAGCTTCGCTCGAGCCGCCCGCCGAGCGCCTCGCCGCGTAGCGGGGCGGCCCCGTCGTTGTCGCCCGCGGAAGCGCGGTGCTATCGTGCCCGCGTGAGATCCGCTCTCCGCGCCGGGAAGCGCGCGCTGCCGGTCGGCGCCCTCGCGCTGCTGATCGCCGCGCTGGCCGGCACCGGCTGCGCCGTCCTGCGCTGCCGGCCCCCCGTGCCGCCCCGTCCCGCCCCCGGCTACGACCACCTGCGCGACAGCCTGGCGACACTGGACGCCCATGGCCTCGCGGGCCGGCGCATCGTGCTGGACCCGGGGCACGGCGGCTTCTTCCGCGGCGCGCTCGGCGTCGGCGGCCTGAGCGAGGCCGAGGTCAACCTCGAGGTGGCGCGGGCGCTGCGTGATCGGCTGGTCGCCCACGGTGCCCTCGTGCTGCTCACCCGCGAGGACGACCGCGACTTCGTCGGTCCGGCGGATTCTTCGCTGAGCGCCGACCTGGGCGGGCGCGCCCGGCGGGCCGCGGCCTTCGCCCCCGACCTGCTGATCTCGATCCA
>CAYNPF010000245.1:0-4122 GCA_964398895.1 uncultured bacterium | reverse complement strand
CACATGGCGGCCACCAAGGCCCTCGACGATCTCTACAAGGTCGAGCCGCCACCCGCCGGGAAGAAGATCCGCGAACTGGTCTACAACGCCTTCACCTTCGAGGATCACGCGCTGCACCTCTACATCCTCGGCGGACCGGACTTCATCGTCGGCCCCGAGGCGCCCGCGGCCAAGCGCAACGTGGTTGGCGTGATCGAGACGGTGGGCCTCGACATCGGCAAGCAGGTCATCGGCATGCGCCGGCGGGTGCGCGAGATGATCGCGTACTTCGGCGGCAAGGTGATCCACCCGGTGCTGGGGCTGCCGGGCGGCGTGTCGAAGGGGCTGGCGCCCTCGGACCTCAAGCCGTTCCAGGAGCTGGCGAAGGAGGCGGTGGCCTTCGGCGAGTTCACGCTCAAGACGATCCGCTCCATCATCCTCGACAACCCCGAGTACGTGAAGCTGGTGACCGGGGACGCCTACACCCACAAGACCTACTACATGGGCCTGGTGGACGCGCAGAACAAGGTGAACTTCTACGACGGGCTGCTGCGGGTCGTGGACGCCGCCGGCAAGGAGTACGCGAAGTTCCCGACGCAGCAGTACCAGGACTACGTCGGCGAGCACGTCGAGCCGTGGAGCTACATCAAGTTCCCCTTCCTGAAGAAGCTGGGCTGGAAGGGCTTCGTGGACGGGCCGGAGACCAGCCTGTTCGCGGTGGCCCCGCTGGCCCGCCTGAACGCGGCCGACGGCATGGCCACGCCGCTGGCGCAGAAGGGCTACGAGGACTACTTCAAGACGCTGGGCGGCAAGCCGGTGCACCACACGCTGGCGAACCACTGGGCGCGCGCCGTCGAGTTGCTGTATGCGGCCGAGCGCATGGTCGAGCTGCTGAACGACCCGGAGATCACCAGCAAGGACATCCGCACCGTGCCCACCAAGACCCCGACCGAGGGCTTCGGCGTGGTCGAGGCTCCGCGCGGCACGCTCTACCACCACTACGCGACCGATGAGAAGGGCCTGATCACGATGGCGAACCTGATCGTCGCCACCCAGAACAACGCGGCCCGCATCGCCATGAGCGTGGACAAGGCGGCCAAGGGGGTGATCTCGAAGGGCCAGATCACCGACGGCCTGCTGAACAAGGTCGAGATGGCGTTCCGCGCCTACGATCCGTGCTTCGGCTGCGCCACCCATGCCCTGCCCGGCGAGATGCCGCTGATCGCGCGCATCTACGATCCGGAGCATCGCCTGGTGCAGGAGATCCGCCGCGATCCGCGCTGAGCGGCGGGCGTCGTGAACGCGGGGCCGCCGCCGCCGGTCGCGGTGGCGGCCCCGTTCGTCGAGGGGAGCGGGAGGGAGGTCGTCATGCCGCCGGAGCCGAGCCAACTGCTGGACAGCCTGGGGCTCGAGACCCCGCCGATCGGCCTGTACGTCGCGCCCGACACGGCGCCGTTCGAACCGTGCGTGCGGCCGCAGGCGACCGGGCACACCTGCGTCTTCGCCTTCTACAAGGAGTGGCTGCGTGGTCGCACGCTCCACCTCACCTGGGAGGTGCACGGCTGCGACGGCGCCGCCCCCTGCCTGTTCGGGCGGCACGTGCGCCCGACCGAGGACCTCGTCACCTTCCTGGTGGAGGAGGAGGGGCTCAAGCGCTCGCGCGAGGCGATGACCCGCTGGGTCGAGCGGCGCCGCGCCCAGGTCCCCGAACACCCCAACGTCCTGATCGGCCCGCTGCGGCCCGAGCAGGCCGCCCACCTCCGCTCGGTCACCTTCTTCGTGGATCCGGACCGGCTCGGAGCCCTCGTGGTCGGTGCCAACTACGACGCCGAGGTGGACGACCCGGTGGTGGTGACCGCCCCGTTCGGCTCGGGCTGCAGCCATCTGCTCGGTCCGGCGGGCGAGGCGCCCGCGGCGATCATCGGGGCCACCGACTCGGCCATGCGTCGCTACCTGCCGCCCGACGTGCTGGCCTTCACCGTGAACCGCGCGATGTTCGCGCGGTTGTGCGCGCTCGACCGGAAGAGCTTCCTGCACAAGTCCTTCTGGACCGGGCTGCAGGCCGCGCGCGGTCGGGCCTGAGCCGCCGGCCCGCCGTGCGCATCCTGGTGCTGGGGCTGGGCAACGACCTGATGGCCGACGACGCCATCGGGCATCTCGCCGTGCGCGAGCTGGAGCCGCGCCTCGCCGCTCGCGCCACGGTGGCGGCCACCGCGCTGCACGGCCTCGCCCTGCTCGACGAGATGACCGGCTACGACGCCGCGGTCGTGCTCGACGCCGCCTGCACCGGGCGGCACGAGGTGGGCGAGGTGCACGAGATCGATCCGGCCACGCTCAAGCGCGTGGCGTCGCCCACACCGCACTTCGCCGGCCTGCCCGAACTGCTCGACTTCGCCGAACGCCTGGGGCTCGACTTCCCCCGCCGCGTTCGCATCCTCGCCGTCGAGGTGCGCGACCCCTACACGATCGGCGGCGACATGACGCCGGCGGTGCGCGCGGCGCTGCCCGGACTGTGCGCGCGGGCCGAGGCGGTGGTGGCGGACTTCGAGGCCGGCCGGGCCTGAGCGGCGGCGGTGCTCAGGCGCGTTCCCAGCGGCGGGCGAGGAGACGGGCGAGTACCAGGAAGACGACAAGGAAGGCCGTCAGCACGCCGAGCTGCGGCAGCAGGGCGCCGAGCGGGGCCTCCCGCCAGAACACCTTGATGTAGCCGTCGAGCGCCCAGGCGTTGAAGGTGACCAGCCCCGCCTTCTGCATCCCCGCCGGCATGAGGAAGCGCGGGAACATGCTGCCGCCCATGGACGACATCACCAGGATGATGAGCAGTGAAACGCCGCCGAGCTGGGCGCGGGTGCGGCAGAGCGAGGCGAGGAACAGGCCGAAGGCGGCGGCGGCGCCGGCAGTGAACAGGGTCATCACCGCGAAACCGGCGAGGTGGTGGAGCAGATCGAGCCGGAACGCCAGCATGGCGTAGACGAACATCACGATGATCTGCAGCATGCCGAGCAGGGTGATCCACGTCCACTTGCCGGCGAGCAGCCCGGTCATGCCCACCCGGCTGGAGAGCACGCGCTCGAGCGTGCCGGAGTCCACCTCGTCGAGCAGGGTGCCGGCGACGGCGCTGGTCATGAACAACAGGAACATGACGGCGATGGCGGCGGCGTAGAAGGCGATGAGGCTGGTGTCCTGACGGCGGCCCAGCACCGCCTCGCTCTCGACCCGCAACGGTCCGCCCATCGCCGACGCCGCCGAGTCCCCGGACCCGGCCGAGTCGCGGAACGCGGTGGAGTCGCCGTCGGCCAGGGCCCGCAGTCGCGGCAGCCAGCGGTCCACGGCCCCGCGCTGCTGCGGCGTCAGGCCGCCGCCGTGGCGTTCGAGCTGGCCGATGCCGCGCTCCATGAGCAGATCGGGCACGGCGGTCATGGCCACCTTCTGCAGCAGCCCGCCGACGAGCTGCGGCGCGATGGGGTCGGACGGATCGGCGAGCAGGCGAATGGGCACGCCACCGCCGTCGAAGCGGCCGAGCGAGGTGTCAATCCCGGCGGGGATCACGACGGCCAGCGGCACGGTGCCGTCGCGCACCAGCTCGGTGGCCCGCGCGGTGGTGAGCGGGACCCGCGTGGTGTCGTGCGCCGCACCGCCTCGCTCCGCCCGCGTCAACACCACCAGGCCCTTCTCGGCCTCGAGCGCCCGCAGCAGCCGCGCGCTGGCGCGGGTGTGGCTCTCGTCCGCGACGGCGACGTGCACGCGGTGGGTGGCGCCGCGGGTGCCGCCGAAGATCATGGCGAAGATGGTGAAGAAGGCGATCGGCACCACGAAGGTGAGGATCTGCGCCGGGCGGTCGCGCCGCAGGTTGATGGCGTGGACGCGCAGGATCGAGCGGATCATTCGCGCAGCTCCCGTCCGGTGAGGTGGAGGAACACCGCCTGCAGGGTCGGGCGCCGCACCTCGAGGTCCTCGACCGCGGCGCCGGCGGCGCGCGCCCGCTCCAGCAGCGCCGCGAGGTCGGCGTCCACGTCGCGCACCGGCCCGCGCCACGTCCTGCCGTCACCGAGGTCGGTGAGCCCGGCCAGCGGCGCGGCGGGCGGCCGGTCGAGCCTGAGCGTCACCGTGCGCTGCGCGCCCACCGTGTCGCGCACCAGCTCG
>CAYNPF010000244.1:0-4126 GCA_964398895.1 uncultured bacterium | reverse complement strand
CGCCCCCACCGAGTGCAGGCCGCGCACGAACTCGCCGTCGGCGCCCAGTACCTCGAGCACCCGCGTGCCGACGCGGGTCATGATGTGCATGTTGGCGACGACGTAGGGCGAGTCGGTCAGCTCGACGCCGATCTTGGCGATGGGCGAGCCGATCGGCCCCATGCTGAAGGGGATGACGTAGAGGGTGCGCCCGGCCATCGCGCCGCGGAACAGGCCGGTGAGCGTCGCGCGGATCTCGTCGGGATCGCGCCAGTGGTTCGTGGGGCCGGCGTCCTCGCGACGGCGCGAGCAGATGAAGGTGAACTCCTCGACCCGCGCCACGTCGGCGGGATCCGAGCGCACCAGGACGCTGCCCGGACGCCGCTCGGCGTCGAGCCACTGGGCCGTGCCCGCGTGCACCATGAGGCGCAGCATCTCCCGGTACTCGGCAGCCGAACCGTCGCACCAGACGACGTGCTCCGGCTGGCACATGGTGGCCATCTCCTCGACCCACGCCTGCAGCCTGCGATTCGAGACCATCTCGTCCGTCCTATGGGTGGTGGGACCGTTTGCCGTCGCGCCCGCTGGCGCGGGGAACCGGTCGCGCGCGATCCGCGAATGAGTGCCGACAGCGACGGGCGCATGGTAGCCCGGCCCCCGGGCGGCCACAAACCCCATGCGGCATGGCCGCGCCGGTTGCGTGCGGTAGCCACTCCCGGCCGGCCTTGCGTCCCTGCGCGTTCGAGTGCATCTTGACCCCGACCTCGCATCCTGGGCCGTGTGCCCGCACAGGAGACCCCCATGCCCTGCCGTGCCCAGCAACTCCTCGATCTCGGCCAGAGCGTCTGGCTCGACTACATCCACCGCCGCGAGCTGGCCTCCGGCAAGTTCGTCGCCCAGGTGCGCGACCAGGGCGTGTCCGGCGTCACGTCCAATCCCACCATCTTCCAGCAGGCCATCGGCGAGGGCGACGACTACGACGAGGCGATCCGCGCCCGCGTGAGCGGCCCCGGCGCGCTGGCCGGCGTCGCGCTCTACGAGGCGCTGGCGATCGAGGACGTGCAGACGGCCTGCGACCTGCTGCAGGCCGTCTACGAGCGCAGCCATGGCCAGGACGGTCGCGTGAGCATCGAGGTCAGTCCCACGCTCGCCCACGACACCGCCGGCACGATCGCCGAAGCCCGACGGCTGCACCGCCAGGTGAACCGCCCCAACGTCATGATCAAGGTGCCGGCCACCGCCGCCGGGCTGCCCGCCGTGCGCACGCTGCTGGCCGAGGGCATCTGCGTCAACGTCACGCTCATCTTCAGCCTGGCGCGCTACGAGCAGGTCATGGAGGCCTACCTCGGCGCCCTCGAGGACCGCGCCGCCCGCGGCGAGCCGCTGGCCCCCGTGGTCTCGGTCGCCTCGTTCTTCGTCTCCCGCGTGGACAACAAGGTGGACGCCGCCATCGCGCGCCGCCTCGAGGCCCTGCCGGTCGGCGCCCCCGATCGCGCGGAGCTCCTCGGCATGGCCGGGCGCGCCGCCGTCGCCAACGCGCGCCTCGCCTACGACCGCTTCCGCGAGGTCTTCGCCGCCCCGCGCTTCACCGCGCTGGCGGAGCGCGGCGCGCGCGCGCAACGGCCGTTGTGGGCCTCGACCAGCACGAAGAACCCGGCCTACTCCGACACGCTCTACGTGGACGAGCTGATCGGCCCCGACACCGTGAACACGCTGCCGCCCAGGACGCTCGTCGCCTACAACGATCACGGCGTCCTCGATCCGCGCCTGCTGCGCGGCGTGGACGCGGCGCGGCGCCTGTTCCACCGCCTGCCCGAGCTGGGCGTGCCGCTGGAGGAGCTCATCGGCGAGCTGGAGGAGGAGGGCGTGGCCGCCTTCGTGAAGTCGTTCGAGTCCCTGCTCGCCGCGCTGGAGACCAAGCGCGCGCGGATGGCGGGCTGACGATGAGCGCCGGCTGGGATCGCGCGACGCAGGCGGCCTTCGCCGCCGGACTGTGGCGCGGGGACCCGACGCTGTGGAGCACCGACGCCGCGCACCAGCAGGTGGCGGCCCGCCGCCTCGGCTGGCTGGCCCTGCCCGCGACCATGCGCGGCGAGCTGGCCGCGCTCGGCGCCTTCGCCGCCCAGGTTCGCGACGCCGGCTTCACCCACGCCGTGCTGCTCGGCATGGGCGGCTCGAGCCTCGCCCCCGAGGTGATGCGCCGCATGCTCGGCGTCTGCCCCGGCTGCCTGGAGCTGACGGTTCTCGACAACACCTCCCCCGCCGCGGTGCGCGCGGTGGCCGCCGCGCACGATCCCGCCCGCACGCTGTTCCTCGTCTCCTCGAAGTCGGGCGGCACCATCGAGGTCGCCTCCTTCGAGAAGTACTTCCACGCCTGGGTGCGCGAAGCGCGCGGCGATCGGGCCGGCGCGAGCTTCGTCGCCATCACCGACCCGGGCAGCCCGCTCGAGCGGCTGGCGAAGGAGCGCGGCTACCGGCACGTCTTCCTCAACCCCGCCGACGTGGGCGGACGCTACTCGGCGCTGTCGTTGTTCGGCCTGGTGCCCGCGGCGCTGATCGGCGCCGACGTCGAGGCCCTGCTCGCCGCGGCGGCCCACGAGCTGGACGAATCGCGCCGCGACGAGGCCGGCGGTGCCGGCGTGACCTTCGGCGCCGCCCTGGGCGCCGCGGCACTGGCCGGCGCCGACAAGCTCACGCTCGCCTTCGGGCCCGGCTGGGCGCCGTTCGGCGCGTGGGTCGAGCAGCTCGTCGCCGAGAGCACGGGCAAGGACGGACGCGGCGTCCTCCCGGTGGACGGCGAGGCGATCGCCCCGGCCGCGCTGGCGCGCGCCGACCGCGCCTTCGCCGTCACACCCGATCTCGACCGTGCGCTGGGCCAGGCCATCGCCCACACCGAGCGACCGGCCTGGCTGCTGGACCTGCCCGCGCCGGCGGGACTCGGCGCCGCGTTCCTGCGCTGGGAGATCGCCACCGCCGCCGCGAGCGCCGTGCTGGGCGTGGACCCGTTCGACGAACCGAACGTGTCGGAGGCCAAGCAGGCCACCGCCGAGGTGCTCGAACAGGCGCTGGCGCAGGGGAGCTTCCCCGAGGACGCGCCGCTGCTCGTCGCGGGCGACACGCGCCTGTGGGCGGCCGGGGCCGCTCCCGCCGCGCTGCGCGGCACGCCAGCCGATGCGGCCGCCGCGTTGCGGGGGCTGCTGGACGCGGCCGGCCCGTCGGACTACCTCGCCCTGCTCGCCTACCTGCACGCCACGCCGGCGATCGAGGCACGGCTGGCCCGCGTGCGCGTCGCCGCCGCCGCCGGCTCCGGGATCGCCACCACGCTCGGCTACGGCCCGCGCTTCCTGCACTCGACCGGGCAGCTCCACAAGGGAGGGCCCGCCACCGGCATCTACCTGCAGCTCACCGCCGCCGAGGAGCCCGACCTCGCGATCCCCGGCGAGCGCTACAGCTTCGGAATGCTGCGCCGCGCGCAGGCGGCCGGCGACTACCGCACGCTGGCGCGGCACGGGCGGCGCGTCCTGCGCCTGGATCTCGGCGCGGACCCCATCGGCGCACTCGACGCGCTGGCGAGCCGGCTGGAACGCGACTGAACCACGGGGGCGGCGAGCCCGACCGGCGCCGCCACCCGTCGTGGACGCCGGGACCGGCACCGACGTATCATTCCCGCTCGTTCCCCGCGACGTCCCCACCCTTCCCCGGAGATCCCATGCCTCGTGTCGTCCTGACCGTGCTGCTCGCCATCGTCCTCGCGGCTCCCGGGCTCGCGCAGGCCCCGCCCGACGCGCAGAGCCTCCTGCAGCGCGCCGGCGACGCGTACCGCGGCCTCACCAGCTACCACGTCGAGTGCCAGATGGAGGTCCACCAGGTCACCGGCGACGGGCCGGAGCAGACGCTGCAGGCGCCGATGGTCATGGCCGCCGACCTCGCCGGCCGCGTGCGGCTGGAGATCCGGCACGAGCAGGCGGGCGCGCTGGTCGTGAGCAACGGCCGCACGCTCTCCACCTACATGGCGCAGCTCAAGCAGTACACGCAGAAGCCCGCGCCGGCGCGCGCCGACAGCGCGAAGGTGCCGGTGCCGCCGCAGGGCTCGCCCCTGCAGCGCTACTTCGCCCTGCCGCAGGGGATCCACGGCGCCACGGTCGAG
>CAYNPF010000243.1:2934-4146 GCA_964398895.1 uncultured bacterium | reverse complement strand
TTGCCGAAGTCGCCCAGCCAGCCGGCGAGGTCGTTCGAGGCGACGCCCCATGTACCCAGCGCTCCGCTCTCGTCGTAGACGGCGACGGTGGCGAGGCCGATCGAGATGGCACACGCGCTGATCGCTGCTCCGTTGGCGCCCGAGCCCGTCGCCACACCGTTCGAGTTGATGGTCGCCCCGGCGAGGTCGAAGGTCGCCTCACCGCTCACGTTGCTGATGGCGGACACGGAGTTGTGGTCGCAATCCACCGTCGCGCCGGGGTTCGCGGAGTAAACCCTCAGGTCGGAGGCGAACACGATCTCGACCTTGCAGCCGACGACCGGGAAGCCGCCAGCGTCGCGGAGGATAACCTTGAAGGTGCCATAGGGATCCACCACGCCGTCCTTGCACCCGACGAGGTCAATGAACGGCGGGACGATGCAAGGCATGGGGTCGGGGATGCTGCGCGATGGGGGCGGCGCAGCCAGGACGAGAGCGGTGCAAACGGTGAGGATGAGTGCAGTCACGACGACCTCCCGATGTGAGGGGCACGATTGGGCCGGGACGTCCGAGGCCACGGGGGGGAGGTCAGCGGTGGCCAGCAGTGATTATGCCTCCGGACGGTGCGGGATGGAAGTGCCTTGAACACGGGACGCGCGCCGGTTTCGCTGCGCGGGCGAGGGCAGCCCGCCTCCGTGCGCGGCGGGTGCCGGGCGGGGGAGTGGGCCGGGGCTGCCGCGGCAAGGATGCGTCACCCCGGTTCGTCCGGCAGGGGTCAGTAGACGACGCGGCAGGGAATGCCCGACGCCGCGCGCGCGGTGGCGAGCCCGCGCGCCGTGCGACGGAAGAACTCGTCGGTCAGCCCGTCCTCCAGCCCGTGGCGGCGGTAGAGCCAGTCGGCGTGGTGGTAGTTCAGACGATCCACCAGCAGGTGGTCCACGCGATCCACCAGGAGTTCCCCGAGGCCTTCGGCGCCCGGGAGTATGGGGGCGACCATTGCGTAGGTGCGCACCCCCGCTCGGTGGAGTTCCCCGAGGGCGGCGAGCCGCGCGCCGATCGGTGGGGCGTGCGGCTCGAACAGTCTCCGAATCCCGTCGTCGGCGGTGGTGACGGACAGGCCGACCTCGAGGTCGGCCGCGCCCCGGAAGAGGTCGAGGTCGCGCGTGACCAGCGGAGAGCGCGTCTGGATCGTCACCGGCCAGCCGTTGCCGAGCAGGATCTCGAGGCACTGCC
>CAYNPF010000243.1:0-2924 GCA_964398895.1 uncultured bacterium | reverse complement strand
GCGCGCCTCCAGGGGCTGGTACGGATCGCACACGCCGCTCACCCAGACGCGGCCCCGCGGCTTGTGGAGGATCTCCCGCTGCAGCAGTTCGGCGGCGTTGACCTTGATGTCCACGAACTCGCCCCAGGGCTCCGCGTGCCCGGTGAAGCGCTTCATGAAGCGCGCGTAGCAGTAGGAGCAGGCGTGCTGGCAGCCCGTGTAGGCGTTGACGACGTAGGGGTGGATCTGCGAGCGGGAGAGGATGCTCCGGGCCCGGACCTCCTTCACGACCAGGGCCATGTCGTCACCTCCGCCGTTCCCGCGTGACGCGGGCCGCCGCTACACCTCGACCAGCTCGTAGTCGCGACGCCCCAGTCCGAGGCTCTCGGCGCAGGCGAGCTGCGTCAGCCCCTCGCGGTCGGGGAAGGCGAGCTGGTCGAGCCGACGCCCGGCCGCGCGCTCGACCAGGTCCAGCGCCGCCTGGTCCAGCGCCACGGGGTCGGTGGACAGGGCGAAGCCGACGTCGGCCGCCACGCGGGGCGAGCCCTCGGCCCAGCAGTCGCAGTGTTGCGTGAGGTTGACGATGCCGAGCAGGCAGACGAAGCGGCCCTTGAGGACGCGGGCGACTCCCAGCGCGTGCTCCACCATCTTCTCCTGCAGCACGGCGGGAGCGGCGTCCCAGCGGAAGCCGATCGCGTCGCTGCGGCAGTGGGCGAGGCACTCGCCGCAGCCCGTGCAGACGGTCTCGTCCAGTCGGGCCAGGCCGCCGGGATCCAGGCTCAGCGCGCCGGTCGGGCAGTGCTCGACGCAGGCGCCGCAGGCGACGCAGGCTCCCTCCTTCACGAACGGCTTGGTGCCGCTGTGCTGCAGCAGCTTGCCCTTGCGTGCCGAGCAGCCCATGCCGAGGTTCTTCAGGGTCCCGCCCATGCCGGTCACCATGTGCCCGGTGGCGTGCGAGACGATCACCGCCCCGTTGCTGTGCGCGATCGCCTCGGCGATGCCGACGGTGGCGAAGTGCCTGCCGGCGATGGGTACCTCCACCTCGAGGTTGCCGACCAGGCCGTCGGCGGGGACGAACACGGCGCCGGCGCGCTCGAGCGTGAAGCCGTGTTCGGCTGCGAGCTCGGTGTGGCCGGGACCGTGGCTGCGCCGGCCGGCGTAGAGGACGGCGGTGTCGGTGAAGAACGGCTGGGCGCCGCGGGCGCGGAGCCGGCGCGCCACCGTGCCCGCGACCTCCGGGGGCAGAGCCGTGGTGAGGCCGACCTCGCCGACGTGGACCTTGATGGCGATGCGATCGTTGGCGCCCGCGAAGCCGAGGCAGTCGGCGCGGTCGAGCAGGGCGGCGACCGCGTCCGGCCACTCGGCGGGCCGACCGTCGGGAACGCGGCGGAGGAAGACCTGGCTGGACGGGGTCATGGTGCGGGCAACGTAGAGGCCTGCGCGCGTCGGGGCAAGTCGGAGCCCTGGGCCGGGCGCGTGGACCTCCTCGGACGGGTGGCTACGCCGACGGGCTCAGCGCGAGCAGGAGCACGGCGAGCAGCGTGCCGAGCGCCGCGAGCCACAAGCCACGGCGGAACTGCGGGGTGCCCGGCCGGAACATCCAGAAGGACGACACCGCCAGGAAGAGCAGGAGCGCGCCGTAGAGCACCACCGGCCAGTGCGCCGGTTGCCGGCTCGCCACGCGGTGCAGGCGGACGAGGCGGTCGAGCGGGAAGGCATAGCTCCGCTCGGTATGCACGGCCAGGCCCGTGTGGCGGTCGTAGCTGCCCCCGGTGAAGTAGACGACGTCGCCCGCGGTGCGGAGCACTCGGAGGTCGCGCGCCCGCAGCGCGGCGCCCACTGCGTCGGGCTCCAACCCGGGCGAGAGCTTCGTCTCGACGGAGGTCGCGCGCTGCAGCAGGCCGGCGTCACGGTAGACGAGGAGAACGCCGCTCAACGCGAAGACGAGCGTCAGGCCGACGACGAGGTAGCCGACGTCACGGTGCAGGGCACGGACCATCTGCCGGGGGGAGCGGGGGGCGTTGGCTTCCATCACGTATCTCCTGGTCGGGCGGCGTCGGCGACTCCGCGGATGCGCACGATGGTGGTTCGGTTGGCAGCGGCGCCCGGTCGCGAGGGCGGCGACCGCGCGGGGTCTTCTCCGCGCGCCGAATCTGCCGGTGCGGGAATCTAGCACAGAGTCCGGTCGTGTCCCGGGCCGGCGGTCGGGCGAGCGTCAGCCCTTTGCAAGGTCGCGCGCGACCGCAACGAGGCTCGTCGGCGGGAAGGGCACGCTCGGCCGATAGCGATGGCCTGCCGTCCGTCGTGTCCGCACACTGGCTTCGTTCGGAGACCCGATGCGGCAGGAGGGCCCATGATCGAGAACGTGCTGACCAGCCTGATCGTCGTCGTCACCGCGGTGGTCGGGGGCGGTCGAGTCGAACGTCCGGTGTTGACGGCCACGGCGGGGCAGACCCACACGGGCGTGTTCGCCGTCCGGCCGCTCACGAAGTTGTCGGGCGTGCGCTGGCGGTTCGACCTCGGTGGCAAGGCGGGCGGCACGGTGCTGCCGGTGGGCAACCTCGTGCTGGCCGGCAACGAAGGCGGTGATCTCTTCGCCGTGGACCGGCGCAGCGGGCGCCGGGTCTGGCACTTCGCCGCCCAGGGCAAGATCTACAACGCGCCCGTCGTGCAGAACGGCGTGGCCTATCTCGCCACCGGCGGAGGCTGGCTCTACGCCCTCGACCTGGCCAGTGGCCGGAAGCGCTGGGAGTTCTCGACCGGCGGCGGCGGCGTCTGTCAGCCGCCGGCGATCCACGACGGCGTCCTCTACGCCGGGGACCACAACCGCAATCTCTGGCTGCTCGATCCCGAGACCGGCCGGGAGGTCGGGCGGATCCACGAGAATGCCGAGCTGTGCGCCTCGCCGGCTGTGTACCACAACACCATCATCTACCCCGACTGGG
>CAYNPF010000242.1:0-4155 GCA_964398895.1 uncultured bacterium | reverse complement strand
CATCTGCGGCCAGACCGCGTCCGCAGGCGCGGGCTCATGAATAGTCCGGGCTAGGACATCGTTTCTCGGACGCCCGGACCGTCAAGAGCCGGCCGCGCGGCCCTTCGGACCGTGTCGCAGGTTCTCGTCAGTCCTCGATTGACCGCTGCACGCCCCGGACCGACCTCGCGAGGGCGCACCTCGGGGGCTTCTCCGGAGACCGAAGGGAGTGAACAAGCAGGTGACCGCGACCCCAGTGAAGCGCAGCGCCACCCGCCGGGACACCCACCGTTCCTCCGGACCGCAGCAGTCGGTGTCGAAGGCCAGGGACGACGCGGAGGCCGAGAAGTGGTATCGCAAGGCGGCCGAGCAGGGGCGCGCCGAGGCCCAGAACAACCTCGGCCTGATGTACGTCCTCGGCCGGGGAGTGCCGCAGGACGACGCCAAGGCCGTGAAGTGGTTCTGCAGTGCCGCCGAGCAGGGATACACGCCCGCCCAGAACAACCTCGCCGAGATGCGCCGCCAGGGCCGGGGCGGAAAGAAGCAGGGAAGGCGGCCATCCGGAGGCCCGGGACCATCCGCGACGGCGCGCTAGATCCTGCGCCCCGGGCGTTGCCGCGTGCAGGTGCCCGGCCCTGCCCTGTCACCGACTCGTCAAGCGCGCGCATGTAGCGCGCGTGCCAGCGCGAGAGCGCCGCATCGTGCATGGAGTTGAGCGCCCGGGGAAGTCCACCGACGAGCGCCCACGATGCCGGGATGCTCGTGATGCAGCAGGCGGCTCGCTACACAGCCGGACGTCAAGCGAGTATGCTCGGCTGGTTTGAGCACCAGCGGGCAGTCCTCCATTCCCTGCGGACACGGAGGTCGCCGCCTGCCCGGACTGGTCGCGACGCACGAGGCCCCACACGGGCCGGGAAGCGAGATCAGGGTGGTCGCGTCCGGCATGAGTCGGGACACAGACGCCGCCACGGCGCGCCGGGTGCGCGACGGAGGGCACGCGTGGGCGATGGGTTCGCGCCGTCGCCGCCCTGGTCGGTCCTGGAGTCCCCGAGGCTAGACTGCTCGGCGGGCCCGGACCGGGAAGATCGAAATGGAACCAACTCGAACGCAGATGCTGGTCTTCAACTGCGGGAGTTCCTCGCTGACGTTCAAGGTGTTCGCGGCGACGACGGAGCACGACGCCGAGCCGGTGCTGACCGGCAAGGCGCACCGCGTCGGGGTCACGGGCAGCGAACCCTCCTTCATGGAGTTCCACTGGGGAGAGAAGAGCGAGCGCGTCGAGACCCCGCTGGAATCCCACCGACAGGCCGCGGAGCTGGTGCTGGCGAAGCTCCGCGAGTGGGCGATCCGCGTTGACGTGATCGGTCACCGCTGGGGACACGGGGGCGCCTACTTCCGCACGGCCTGGGTGGACCGGAAGCTCATGGGCCACCTGCGCGCGCTCGTGCCGATGATGCCGATCCACCACCCGGCGATGCTGAGCGTGATCCGGGCCTGCCGCCACGCCGCGCCGGGGACGCCGGAGTTCGTCACCACCGACGGGGCCTACCACGCGACGATCCCGGAGTACGCCTACACCTATCCGCTGCCGAAGGGCGTCGTGCGCCGGTTCGGTTTCCGCAAGTTCGGCTTCCACGGCCTGTCCTACCAGTACGTGGTCCGCGCGGCCGGCCGGCCCCTGGACATCCCGCTGTCGCGCTCGCGGATCGTCGCCTGCCATCTGGGCACCGGAGGCTCGAGCGTGTGCGCCACCCGGGGCGGTGCGTCGCTGGACACCTCCATGGGCTACACCGGGCTCACCGGGCTGGTGATGAGCACGCGCAGCGGGGACATTGACCCCATGTTGGCGACCTACCTGATGGGGGTCTACGGCGAGCACTCCGACGACCTCGTGGACCTGCTCAACAAGCGCAGCGGCCTGCTCGGGTTGTCGGGGCGCTCCAGCGACATCCGCGACCTGATCCCCCTGCAGGAGAAGGACCCGAACGCGAAGCTGGCGTTCGACATGTACGTGCACCGCGTGAAGAAGTACGTGGCCGGCTACGCGACCATCCTTGGGGGCATGGACGCGCTGGTGTTCACCGACGACATCGGCCTGCACAACTGGCTGGTGCGGGAACGGGTATGCCACGACATGAGCTGGTGCGGGCTGGAGCTGGACCGTGAGGCCAACCGGCAGGCGACGGGCGACGTCGCCTCGGTCCTCAGCACCCCGGCTTCGCGGGTGAAGGTGCTGGCCATCCCGACGGAGGAGGAACTGGTGATCTGCTGGGAGGGGATGCGCCTCGGGGAGGGTCGTCATGCGACTGCTGATTGACCCGCGACCGCCCTACCTGCGCTGGTGCCGGTACGGCAAGGCTCCCGGCCGCGGCGGCCGGGGCATTCCCGGACCGGAGTGGATCGCCGCGGTGCGCCGGGGCCGTCCGGCGCTGGCCCGGGCGACCTCGGTCAGCTACCGGCTCCACCACGGCGGCGCGGTCATCCGCGATCCCGTGACCCGGGTGGACGCCGCCACACTCGCCCGGCTGCGCGGCACCGTGGGGCTGCTGTCCGACCAGAACGAGATGGTCTTCGAGGCCATGGGCGCGCTGCTGGCGGAGCTGCCGGCGGTGCCGCACCTGGCGCTCTGCGACACGGCGCTGTTCGTGGACCTGCCGGCCGAGGCCAGCGCCTACGCGGTGCCCGCCGAGCTGCGCAACCGCGGCGTGCGGCGCTTCGGCGGCTCGGGCCTGCTGCACGAGTGGGCGTGGGGGCGCTCCGTGGCGCTCGCCGACCCGGCGGTGCGGCGGGTGGTGTCGGTCGAGCTGAGCGACCAGCCGAACGTGGCGGCGCTGCTCGACGGCCGGGCGATGGACACCACGATCGGCTTCACCGCGGTCGAGGGGATCCCCTCGCGCACCGGCTGCGGGGACATTGACGCCTCGGTGGTCTTCGAGCTGCGCTCCTCCGGGCTGTCGCTGCCGGAGATCAACGAGCTGCTCTCGGAACGCAGCGGGTTCCGGGCACTGGTGGGGAGGAGTTGTACACTGCGCCAGATGCTGGCGGGGGGAGAGGGCTCGGGACACGCCCTGGCCCGCCGGATCCTGCGCTACGATCTCGTGCGCACGATCGGCGCCTTCACCGCCGTGCTCGGCGGCGTGGAGGTCATCGCCTTCACGCACGAGGGGGCGCCGGAGTACGCGGAGTTCATCCGGGAGATCTGCACCGACCTGGAGTTCCTCGGAGTGCGCCCATCCGGTCCGGGATCGTCGGCGGACGACGAGATCGTCTCGGCGGAGGGGAACGTCAAGGTGGTGGGGTTGCGGGCGGACCGGTGGCGCATCATGGCCGCCCGGGCGGCGGCTTTCGAAGAGGAGGTTTGAGATGAGCAGCGAGAAGCGGTTCCTGGTGGACGTCGAGATGAGGGACATGCCCTTCCCGATCAAGGCCCTGTCGAAGGCCGATCCCGCCGGGCAGCCCACGGTGGCGAACATCTCGATCGAGGCGCGCATCATGCAGGAGTTCGAGGCGGCCTGGATCGACCGGTTCATCCGCGTGCTGCACTCGCACCGCGAGCACATCGGCACCGCGACGCTGCAGCAGAACATCCCCGACTACGTCAAGGCCCTCAACGCCAGCGTGGTCAAGGTCACGTTCGACTACCCCTTCTTCGTCGAGAAGCGCACGCCGGTGACGAACGAGCGCTGCCTGGTGCGGTACAACTGCAGCTACTCGGCGAAGGTGCCGTCGCTCGAGGGCAAGCCCCGCGTGTTCTTCCGCATCTCGGTGCCCTGCATCACCACCTACCCGGTCGCCGACGAGAAGGGCAGTGGCGGGCTCTTCGGCCAGCTCAGCACGGTGGTCATCGAGACCGAGTCGCAGAAGGACGTCTACCCCGAGGACCTGGTCGCGCTGGTGGACCGGCACGCCCTGCTGCCCGTCCACTCGTACCTGGCCCCCGAGGACCAGCAGGCGGTGATCCGCAGGATCCACTCGGAGCACAAGACCAGCGTGATGATGGTGGATGGCATCAAGAGCGAGCTGGCCACGGACCGCGGCCTGAGCTTCTACGCCGTGCACTGCAAGAACTACGGGATGCTGCACTCCTACAGCACCGTGGTCGGCACCGAGAAGAACCTGTGGGTGCCGTTCAGCGGCATGGAGGAGGACGAGATCTAGCCGGGACTATTCATGAGC
>CAYNPF010000241.1:0-4173 GCA_964398895.1 uncultured bacterium | reverse complement strand
CGCAGCGGACACGGCGAAGGTAGCGGGCGGCGCGGCGGCCGGCGGACTGCCGGCACCGGTGGCGGCGGGCGGGGCCCAGGGCGTGACGCTCGCGGCGGGCGAAGCGGGGCGGACGCGCTGGTACTGGCTCTACGCGCTGGACGAGGCGGGCAACCGCAGCGCGTGCTCGAACGTCTGCACGCTCACCCCGAGCCCGGCGCCGACCGGTTGGCGGCTGGCGGTGGGGCGGCGGCCCTCGTGGGTGCCGGTGCGGCTCGACTGGGTGGGTGTGGGGGCCGACGCCATCCGCATCTACGACGTCACGGGGCGGTCGCTGCGGCGGCTCGCGCTGGGCGCGGGCTGGGGCGGGAGCGTGGAATGGGACGGCCGGGACGAGGGGGGGAGCCTCGTTCCGGCCGGTCTCTACTTCGCGCGCCTGACGGGTGGTTCCGTCCACGCTCAAACGCGCATCGTGCTCCTTCCGTGAAGCACGGTGGTGTGACGGTTACGGCTGGACGCGCGGGCGCACCAGCGGCAGTTCGCTGCTCGGGTCGTCCGGATCCGTGGCGCCGTAGGAGAGGACGTTGACGTCGGCGGTCGCCGACCACGGGCTGTGGATGCCGGCGGTGGACACGGCGCGCAGACGGTAGTAGACGGTCTGGGCCTGCGCCGTGACCGGCAGCTCGTAGCGGGTGACGGCGGCGTGGGTCTGGCCGACGAGCACGTAGGCCTCCTCGCGCGACGGATCGGGCGAGTACTGGTACACCTCGTAGGTGGCGACGTTGGCCGACACGCTGGGCTCCCAGGCCAACCAGCCGCTGGGCGTCGCGCTGTCGTCCACCTTGACGATCCGCGACGGAGCCGCGGGAGCGGTATCGTCGAGGGGGGTCACGCCCGTGGGAGTCGAGTTCTGGCCGCAGCCGCTCAACAGGGCAGCGAGGGTGAGAGCGACGAGCGTCGAAAGCAGCATCCTCGAGATCTTCACGTGCCAACCTCCTTGTATGACGTCGGTCGAGCCGGGCTGCAGGGGACTCCTGGCGGAGCCGCGCCCGATTGCCTGCCACAGGGGTGTCTCGCGCCAGCAACGTGGGTGCCAACCGGGCTGATCGTTATGGCCATTGGAGAAAGCGGCCGCCGGGCGGCTGGAACGGGGGCCGCGGTGGTGCAAAGCTCCCGGGGCGCGGATGCGGAATGCAATGGCTGCTGCTCAATGCGCGGCCCGGCAGACGGACCGGGCGGGAACGGGGGCAGACGATGACCGGGTGGGCACGCGGCGCGGGCCGCTGGGGCGCGGCGCTGGCGATGCTGCTGCTGTGGCCGACCGGCGTGCGGGCGGTGCCGCCGGTCGCGGTGCCGCGCGACACGGTGCCGCGCGACACGGTGCCGGCGCCGCAGTACTTCCCGCCGCTGGCCTGCGCGCCGCTGGATCCGCCGCTGCGCCTCTCGGGCAGCTTCGGTGAGTACCGCCCGGGGCACTTCCACGCCGGCGTGGATCTCGGCACCGGCGGCGTGGTCGGCAGCCCGGTCTACGCCTCGCTCGCCGGGCACGTGGTGCGCGTGCGCGCCTCCGGGATCGGCTACGGCCGCTCGGTCTACGTGCAGGGCGACGACGGCCGGCTGCTGGTCTACGGACACCTCGATGCCTTCGACGGACCGCTGGCCGCCTGGGTGGACGCGGTGCAGGACTCGAGCGGCGAGTACGAGCAGGACCTCTGGCCCGCGCCGGGGCGCTTCCCGGTGCGCGCCGGGCAGCGACTGGGCTGGAGCGGGCGCAGCGGCACCGATTCGCCGCACCTGCACTTCGAGATCCGCCGCGGCGACGTCGCCTACAACCCGCTGCTCGCCGGCCTGAGCCTGCCGGACACGATCGCCCCGCGGCTGGGCCACCTGGCGCTGGTGCCGCTGCGCGCGGACGCCGGCGGCGGTCGCCCGGCGAGCCCGACCATCCTCGAGTGCAGTGGCGGCGACACCACGCTGCTGGTCGGGGTCGGCCGGCTGGTGGTGGAGGCGGTGGACGCGCGCGACGATGGCCGCTTCACGGTCGCGCCCTGGCGCATCCGCCTCGAGGGCGCGGGGCAGACGGTGGAATGCCGCTTCGACAGCGTCTCGTGGGCCGAGGGCATGACCGAGGTGGATGCGGTCTACGATCGCGGCCGCACGCTGCCGGACGGCCGCCACGCCTACGTGCTCGGCGCGCCCGCCGGCTTCCGGCCGCGCGTGCTCGACACCTCGGCGCCGCCCGGGGCGGCGGCGGGGGAGTTGGAGGTGCCGGCCGGATCGCGGCCGCTGGCGCTGCGTCTCACCGCGCGCGACGTCGCGGGGGGGATGGCGGTGCAGACGCTGCTGCTCGCCGAGGGGCAGCCGCTGGCCGGAGCGCCGGGGGTGCCACCGGGGGTGCACGCGACGCCGGATTCAGCGGCGGGCGGGGCGATCGCGGGCTTCGCCTGGAGCGCGACGGCCGGAACGCTGTTCGAGGAGGCGTGGCTCGCCGTCCGCGAGACGGGGCGGCCGGAGGGGCCGGAGGAACTGCGCGCCTGCAGCCGGCGCTTCGAGCTGACGCCGGCGCTGACGCCGCTGCGCCGCGCGCTGCACGTGCGCCTGCTCGCGTCGGGCGGGGCCCGGGCCGGGCGCGTCGCGCCCGCGGTCTACCGCGACAGCGGCGCGGGCTGGGAGTACCTGGGCGGCCGGCCGGGACGCGATGGGGGCTGGATCGAAGCGGACTCGCGCGCGCCGGGGGGCTTCGCGCTCTTTCGCGACGTGACCGCTCCGCGCGTGCGCATCTTCGCGCCGCCGCGCACCGCGCCGCCGGGTCCGTACCCGCGCTGGGCGCTGGAGGCGAGGATCGAGGAGGAGGGCAGCGGCGTGGACGCGCGGGCGAGCCGCCTGCTGGTGGACGGCCGGCGCGTGCCGGCGGAGTGGGACGCGGTGGCGGCGACGCTGCGCTGGCGGCCGCAGCGCCCGCCGGCGCCGGGGCGGCACCACGTCGTCGCGGTGGTGGTGGACCGTGCCGGCAACGTGCGCCGTCGCCATGCGGGCTTTGTGCTAGATTCGGCCGCGCCCGAACCCGCGCGTGAACCGCGCGCCACGCCTGACTCCGATTCGAGCGCGCCATGAAGCACGCGGACTTCGTCCACCTCCACAACCACAGCGACTACTCGATGCTGGACGGCGCCAGCACGGTTTCCCGCATGGTCGAGCGGGCGGCCGAGCTGCACATGCCCGCGCTGGCGCTGACCGACCACGGCTCGATGTTCGGCGCGGTCGAGTTCTACCTCGCCGCCAGCAAGGCCGGGCTGAAGCCGATCGTCGGCATGGAGGCCTACGTCACGCGCGGCCGGCGCCAGGACCGCAGCCGCGACTCGGTGCACCACCTGACGCTGCTGGCCCGCGACGAGACCGGTTTCCGCAACCTGATGCGGCTCTCCTCGCTCGCCTACCTCGAGGGCTTCTACTACAAGCCGCGCGTGGACCACGAGCTGCTCGAACGCCACGCCGAGGGGCTGCTGGCGCTGTCGGGCTGCCCGCAGGGCGAGGTGGCCGCGGCGATCCTGGCCGACGACGAGGAGGAGGCGGTGCGCACCGCCCAGTGGCACCGCGACCTGTTCGGCCGCGAGAACTACTTCCTCGAGATCATGAACCACGGCCTCGACATCGAGGACCGCATCCGGGCCCGCATGCGCGCGCTGTCGGAGCGCGTCGGCGTGCCGCTGGTCGCCACCAACGACAACCACTACCTGGACCGCGACCACACCGAGGCCCAGGAGATCCTGCTCTGCATCCAGACCGGCAAGACCATGGACGACCCGAAGCGGATGCGGGCGCTGGCCAACCTGCACTTCCGCACGCCGGAGGAGATGCAGCAGGCGTTCGCCGACTTCCCCGACGCGGTGCGCAACACGGTGGTGGTGGCGGAGCGCTGCAACCTGCAGATGACCTTCGGTCGCCCGCTGCTGCCGGCCTTCCCGCTGCCCGAGGGCGAGACGTCGCCCGACGACTACCTGCGCCGCCTGGCCTGGGCCGAGCTGCCGGGACGCGTGGCCGAGGTGACCGACGAGGTGCGGAAGCGTTTCGACTACGAGCTCGACGTCATCTGCCGCATGGGGTTCGCCTCGTATTTCCTGATCGTGCGCGACTTCATCACCTTCGCCCGGGAGCACGGCATCGGTGTGGGCCCGGGGCGCGGCTCGGTGGCCG
>CAYNPF010000240.1:0-4196 GCA_964398895.1 uncultured bacterium | reverse complement strand
GTGGTCGAGGGCGAGATCGACACGGCCAGGATCTACGGGGAAAGCGCCTTCAACGCGCTCTACGGCACCGTTGAACCCGCGGAGGCGGATCGCGTGCGGACGGTGGAAGACGAGGAGGAGCTTCCGTTGGGCGGTCGCACGCTGCGCTTCCTCCACACCGCGGCGGTGTGCGCGGAGAGCACCTTCGTCTGGCGCGATCCGCGCATGGGCAACTTCACCCGCGAATCCGGACGCCCGGCCGGCACCCGGGCCCGCTCCTTCTCGCTCTGGAGCCGGTTCGAGCGCGCGGTGATGCCGCGCTCGCTGGCCTTCCTGGTCGTCTTCCTCGGCGGCATGCTCGTCGGCTCGCTCGGGCTGGCGCTGCGTCGCGGCCCAGCGCCACGGGAACGCGCGCTGGCGCTGAGCGGCGCCGCGCTGGCGCTGGCGGCGGGGATGGAGTTCGGGATCTGCGTCGTGGGGGACGGCTACTACGACATCGTCAAGCACCTGTACCTGTTCCAACTGCTCTTCGATGCCTGCCTGTTCGTGGCCGTGGCCTGGGTGGCCGGACGGCTGACCGAGTGGCTGCCGCGGCTGTAGGGCGGCGCGGGGGCCACCCCGTTCACCACTCGCGGAACAGGCTCACCGTCGCCCCGCGCACGTTGTAGAACGGCGTCTCGCCGTAGTCGAGCCGCGCGTTCAACCCCCAGTGCGCGCCGAACCACTGCGAGTAGCCGACGTTCCAGCCGGCGCTGTAGTAGTCCACCAGCGTCTGCCCGGGTCCGACGACGAGGTAGGACACGTCGCCGGCGTCGTAACCGATCCCCACGTTCAGGCGCCGCCAGACGACGTAGGAGAGGCCCACGCCGCCGGAGAGGGCGTGCGTGTCGCCGGGCTGGCCCCAGTCGCAGCGTCCCTGCGCGCTGAGGATCCAGTGCGGCAGGTAGCGCACCAGGCCGAGGCCCACGCCGTCGGAGCGGTTCTCGCCCTTGCTCTGGATGCGCGTGTAACCCAGGGTCGTCACCACCTCCGCCACCGGTCGGCTCACGGAGGCGTCGAAGCGGTAGCGGTTAGCGATGTAGTCGCCGGTGCCCGACGAGATGCCGACGGTCGCACTGGTCTTCCCGAACCACTGCGCGTACGAGAGGCCACCGTCGAGGCTCTGGTCGCCGAAGCGGGCCGAGCGCCCGACCTCGAAGTGCCACGCCCAGCGGTCCTCGCGCCACAGTCCGAGGCGGGCGAACTGGCCGTCCGCGTTGCCGTAGCCGTTCGAGTAGTGCCCGCTGGCCAGACCGGCCTCCACCGAGCGCGTCAGCGGCGGCTCCACGGCGCCCGCCGGCACCGCGAACAGGAGCAGGGCGAGGGCCGCCCGGCGGGCGATCCACATACCCCGGCGGCGATCCCGGGTTCTCGACTGGCTCACGATGCACTCCCTTCCGCCGGCGCCCCGCCGATGCCGTTGCCGTTGCCGCCGCTCTCGCCGCGCCGCGTCCAGTCCCGGTCCTCCGCGCGCAGGGGGTGGTGCCAGCTCACGCCCCACGAGTAGAACGAGACGAACACCAGCACGTTCACCGTCAGGCCGAAGACGAAGAACACGAGCGGCATGAAGAGCAGCGACAGGTGGTGGATGACGTAGGCGTGCACGATGTACTGCAGCGGCACCAGCACGACGAGGTGCGCCATGGTCAGCAGGGTGAGCAGCGCCTTGCGCGCCAAGCCGAAGTCGAGCACGTAGTAGGTGAAACCCAGGACCACCGGGACCAGCGCGATCAGCATGAGCTGGGCGATGAGCATGCCGTGGACGTAGCCCGCCCCGTCGTAGGGGAACGCCTGCGGCCACAGCGCGAAGAAGATCTGCGCCCCGGCCTGGAAGAAGGCCAGCAGCCGCAGGACGTAGCGCAGCGGCAGGATCACCGGTGGCACCGCGTAGGAGCCGAAGCTGAGCAACAGGGTGAAGACCAGGCCCCACCACCACTGGGCGTTGCCGGGCAGACTGGAGGCGAAGCTCATGAACGGCACGTCGAACTCGAGCAGTCCGTAGAAGTCGTAGCGCGCCAGCGAGACGTGCCCCGGGATGTCCACCACGCCGCGCCAGAAGTCCAGCATGCCCACCCAGACGCGCGCGAGCGGGCCGAGCAGCAGCAGGTAGCCGACGAAGAGGGCCAGCGCCAGCAGGGCGGCCGGCACCAGCTTCTCGCGCTGCACCGGCGAGATCCGCAGGGCGCGGTGCTCCGGGATGTCGCCGCCGCCCCAGCCGCGCCGGCGCATCTGCAGGACCGCCTGCCGCGTCGCCGGGTCGCTCCAGGACAGCTCGGCGTCCAGCATCAGGTTGCGCGCCGTCGCCATCACGACCTCCCCTGCGGGGTTGCCGGGAGCACGACGCCTCCACCGTGCGCCCAGACCGTTCCGTGCACGGCGGCGCCGGCCTCGACCTCGAGGCAGCGCGCCGTCACCGTGCTCGGCACCGCGGCGCTGCCCACGACCGCGCCCGGTCCGATGCGGGCGTCGCGCTCCGCCACCAGCGGGCCGTGGATGCGGCAGCCCGGCCCGATCGCCAGATCGCGCCACGACACCACCGCGCCCTCGACCACCACGCCGGCACCCAGCCGCACGTCGCCGTGCCCCTTGAGGCTGCCGACGATCCGCGTGCCGTCGCCGATCACCAGCTCGCCCGTGACCACGATGTCGCTCTCGATCCGGCGGTGGGCCGGCACCTCGAGGCGCCGGCGGACCAGCCAGCGGCCGGCCGCGTCCTCGACCAGGTCGGGGACGTCCTTCGCCTCCCAGGGCGTCAGCGGCCCCGGGGCTTCGGCGGGCAGCGGCTCGCCGAAGCTCACGCGCGGAGCGTTGAGCCGCTCGAAGCGGCAACCCGGCTCCAGGCGCAGCTCCCGCTCGGCGGAGGCCCGGCCGTGCAGGGCGCAGGACTCGCGCGCCCGCAGGGTGCCGCGGGCGTGCAGCCAGCGCAGCGACCAGCAGCCCCGGCCCAGGCGCAGGTCGCCATCGGAGAGGATCGCCCGGCACACCGTGCCGTCGCCCACCTCGACGTCACCGCCGCCGAAGATCTCCAGCGGGAAGAGCGCCCGCTCCGGCAGCTCGAGCCGGCCCGCGGCCACCGTGACCGCCGGGCAGGTGACCGGGCCGGCGGGAGGGATGTCCAGGCGCGGCGCGTCCCCGTCGGGGAGCACCACGTAGCGGGTGCCGTCCTCGAGGCTGCCCTCGACCGCGGCCCCGCCGGCGCCGCACATCGCCAGCGCCTCGCCGACGTGCCCGGTGATCCAGGTCCGGAAGGCGTTGGCGAAGTGCCGGATGTCCACGTCGGCGCCGCGCACCACCCGCAGCGGCTTGTCGTCGGTGCGACGGTGCCACTCGAGCAACGACGGCAGGAGCGGGAGCGCCGCCCAGGCCAGGAACAGCGCCATCACGCCAGTGACCGCGAGGATCAGGGCCATGCGTCCTCCTCGGACGGGATGGCGTGCGGATGCTCGGTCTTCGACCAGCGCACCCGGGCCCCGGGCTCGCGCGGCAGGAGGATCTGCATCACCGTCTCGTGGGTGATGGTGAAGAGCCCGACCAGGAAGCCGAGCATGACCAGCGGCAGCAGCCGGATGCGGGCCCGCGAACCGTCCAGGTAGGAGCCGGCGCTGACCTCGAAGAAGGTGGCGAAGTTGCCCAGGACGCTGTACGAGGTGACGATCAGGATCACGATCAGGCCCGGTCGGTTCTCGCCCAGGTACCACAGGGCCATCGCCAGCAACCAGCCGAGCATGACGATGGGCGACATCATGTAGACGTTGAGCAGCAGCCAGCCGTCGAGCTTCTCGCGGAAGCGCGTGCGCGGCCCGGCCAGCAGGTGGCCGGCGTGGGCGAACAGCGCCTCGTTGTGGCCGCGGGCCCAGCGCCGCACCTGGCGCATGCGCTGCGGCCAGGTGGTGGGCACCTGCTCGTAGCACTCGGAGCGGTTCTGGTAGACGGTCTTCCAGCCGCCGCGCAGCAGCCGCAGGGTGGCGTCGGTGTCCTCGGCCAGCGTGTCCACCCGCCAGCCCCCGACGCTCTCCAGCGCGCGGCGCCGCACGCCGCCCACCGTGCCGCCGTACTGGGGCACCAGCTTCAGGTTCATGCGGGCCTGCTGGTCCACCTGGTAGCCGCCGGTGCGCTCGAGGTCGAGCAGGCGGGTGAGCAGGTTGTGGCCAACGTTGTGCGGCACGACCCGGCCCATG
>CAYNPF010000239.1:0-4215 GCA_964398895.1 uncultured bacterium | reverse complement strand
CCCGGACTACTGGCCCGGGGGCAGCATCGTCTCGGGCTACCGGCTGATGCGCTCTGAGAGCCCGGGTGGGCCGTGGACCGTGGTGGACTCGGTGGGCGCGGACGCCAACCAGGCCCGCGACGAGTCGGCCAGCCTCGAGCGCGGCGTGGCGTACTTCTACCGCGTGGACGCCTGCGGCCCGGGGGGCGTGACGCCGGCCGGCAGCGTCACGGGACCGGCGATCGCCTCGTCGCAGTGGTTCAACCACACGCGCTGGAGTGTGCTCGTCCTCACCATGCTGTTCTTCGCGTTCGTGCTCTACTTCATCCAGAGCGCGCAGTCGGGGACGAAGAAGCCGTTCGTGCGCCGCATCGCCGGGATCGACGCCATCGAGGAGGCCGTCGGCCGCGCGACCGAGATGGGCCGCCCGGTGCTCTACGTGCCGGGGGTGCAGGACATCGAGGACATGCAGACGGTGCAGGCGCTCATCATCCTCGAGAGCGTGGCCAAGACCACGGCACGCTACGACACGCCGATCAAGGTGCCGGTGACGTATCCGATCCCGTTCACCATCGCCGAGGAGATGGTGCGGGGCGGCTGCATCCACGCCGGCCGACCCGAGCGCTACGACCCCGACAGCGTGCAGTTCGTCTCGCCCGAGCAGTTCGCCTACGTGGCGGCGATCACGGGGATCATGCTGCGCGACAAGCCGGCGGCGCACATCTTCCTCGGAGCGTTCTTCGCCGAGTCGTTGCTGCTGGCGGAGACCGGCTTCGCCACCGGTGCCATCCAGGTGGCCGGCACCGCGAACGCCGACCAGCTCCCGTTCTTCGTGGTGGCGTGCGACTACACCCTGATCGGCGAGGAGCTGTTCGCGGCGAGTGCCTATCTCTCGGGCGAGCCCAAGCTGGTCGGGAGCCTGAAGGGCGCCGACCTGATGAAGCTGGGGATCATCGCCCTGATCCTGACCGGGTGCATCCTCGAGACCTTCGGCATCCACGGCCTGGTGCAGTGGCTGGCCACGCAATAGGAGGGCGGGCGTGAAGCGCGAGTTCCCGTTGATCATCACAGCCGCGATCGGGCTGTTCATGATCCTGTCGTTCTTCGTGCCGCACCAGTGGGTGAGCGTGCCGGCCGACTACCTCCAGCAGTGCGCGGTCATCGTGGTGGCCTTCGGCATCGTGCTGGGTGGGGCGAACCTGCTGCGGGTGAACCTGGGCGCGGTGCTGCGGCGCCAGCCGGGCTGGCCCTACAAGCTGGTGCTGATCGCCGGGCTGCTCGCCACGGTGATCTTCGGACTGATCGAGGGCCGCAACTTCCAGGGCGACGGTACCCGTTCGACCTGGATCTACGACCAGGTCTACAACTCGATGAGCAGCGCCATGTTCGCGCTGCTCGCGTTCTTCATCGCCTCCGCCGCCTTCCGCGCCTTCCGCATCCGCACCGCCGAGGCGGCGTTGCTGGCGATCGCGGCCTTCGTGGTGATGATGGGGCGCGTGCCGCTGGGCGGCGTGCTCACCGCCGGACTGCCGCCCGCGCTGCGGGTGGAGACGCTGGCGCAGTGGATCATGGACGTGCCGCAGAATGCGGCGAACCGCGCGATCCTGATCGGCGCGGCGCTCGGGGTCATGTCCACCGGCCTGCGCGTGATCCTCGGGATCGAGCGCAGCTACCTGAGCGGGGAGGAGTGACATGAGCCTGGCGACCGGATTCGAACGGCTCGACCGCCGCTGGATCTTCCTGATCACCGCGCTCCTGGTGCTGGTGCCGCTGCTCTGGCCGCTCAATCTGCCGCTGACCCCGTCGGTGCCGGTGCAGGACTACCATCGCACGATCGAGGCGCTGCCGCCGGGCAGTTTGGTCCTGGTCTCGTGCGACTTCGACCCGGCCTCCCGGCCCGAGCTGGAGCCGATGGCGCGCTCCACGCTGCTGCACCTGTTCCGGCGCAAGTGCAGGGTCGTGGTGGTCTGTCTGTTCCAGGGCGGGGCGCGCTTCGTGGACGGCCTGGTCGAGGACGTGGCCCGTTCGCGGCACCTGACCTACGGCGTGGACTACGCGAACCTCGGGTACAAGGCGGGTGACGAGGCGGTGATGGTGCTCATGGGGCAGAGCGTCGTGAACACCTTCCCGCGCGACCAGGCCGGGCGCGACGCGGCCGGCCTGCCGATCATGCGGGGCGTGCGCAACTACTCGAGCTTCGCGTTGCTGGTGAGCCTGTCGGCGGGCTACCCGGGCACGAAGGAGTACGTGCAGCAGGTGCAGGGGCGCTTCCACATCCCGATCATCGCGGGCGTGACCGCGGTGACCGCGCCGACGTTGTACCCGTACCTGCAGACGGGGCAGCTCCAGGGTCTGCTCGGGGGGATGGCAGGCGCGGCCGAGTACGAGGATCTCCGCTACGAGCGGGGCATGGCCTCGCGGGGCATGGACGCGCAGTCGCTGGCGCATGTCTTCATCGCGCTCTGCATCGTGCTGGGCAACGTCGCCTACTGGGAGAACCGCCGGAGGGCGCCGCGATGACCCTGCACCTGAGCACCGACTTCGGCGTGTGGGTGGCGGCGGCGCTGACCCTGTGCGTCTTCAGCTTCCTCTACCGTGACAATCCCTTCTATCGCTTCGCCGAACACCTGTTCGTCGGCGTGTCGGCGGGCTACTACATCGTCCTGAGCTTCTGGACGGTGATCGTCGCGAATCTCTGGGACCCGCTGACCGCGGCCTTCGACGGCCGACACGGTGCGCCCCTGGCGGTGCGGCTCGGGGACTACCGGGCCCTCCTCGTCCTGCCGGCGCTGCTCGGGCTGCTGCTGTTCACGCGCTTCGTGCCGCGCATCGGCTGGCTGGCCCGCTGGTCGCTGGCGCTGATCATCGGCGTCTACGCCGGGCTCAAGACCACGGGGTTCGCGCAGAGCGACTTCGTGGCGCAGGTCCACGGCAGCATCCAGCCGCTGTGGACCGGCCACTGGGGCTCGAGCGTGAGCGCGGTGGTGTTCACCGTCGGGGTCGTGAGCTCCCTGCTGTTCTTCTATTTCAGCCGGGAGCACCGCGGCGCCCTGGGGCGGGCGTCGCGCCTGGGCGTGTTCTTCCTCATGGTCTCCTTCGGCGCGGGCTACGGCTACACGGTGATGTCCCGCATCTCGCTCCTGATCGGGCGCTTCCAGTTCCTGCTCTTCGATTGGCTGGGGCTGCGCTGACGCCCGGATGAGTCGGGGCATGATCCTCTGGTGCGACGGCGGCCACGGGGCCGCCGAGAACATGCGGCGGGACGCCGGGCTGCTGGCGGCGGCCGGGTGCGGCGCCCCGCCGGTGCTGCGCGTGTTCCGCTTCGCGCCCCCCGGGATCACGCTGGGGCGGGCGCAGGACCCGGCACGCGAGCTGGACCTCGATCGTTGTCGTGCCGCGGGCGTGCCCTGGGCGGCCCGGCCCACGGGGGGCCGCGCCATCTTCCACGACCAGGAATGGACGTACTCGCTGGCCGCCGCGCTCGACGACCCGCTCTGGGGCGGGAGCCTGGAGCAGGCGTACGGGGCCGTCTCGCGGCTGCTGGCGGCGGCGCTGGAGCGGCTCGGGGTGCCGGTGCGCCTGGCGCGGGGAGAGGCGCGGGGCGGACTGGCGCCGCGCGCCGCCGGGGGCGCGGCGCCGCCCTGCTTCGCCTCGACCGCGCGACACGAGATCGTCCTCGAGGGCCGCAAGCTCGTGGGCAGCGCGCAGCGGCGGACCGCCCGGGCGTTGCTGCAACAGGGCAGCATCCTGCTCGGTCCAGGTCACCTGCGGCTGCTGGACTTCCTGGCCGTGCCGGAGGCGACGCGCGCGAAGGCGCGGGAGGACCTGACGATCGCCTCGGTGGACGCGGGCGCCTGGCTGGCTGCGGACGAGCCGCTGGCGCGCTGGGCGGACGCCCTGGCCGCGGAGCTGCCGGCGGACACGGTGCGGCTCGGGGGGGACGCGGGGCTCGGGCTGCTGGCGCCGGCCGAGCCGCTGCGCACGAGCGACGGTTGACCCCCGGTGCCGCGGCGGCCGATACTCGGTCGTCCGCGCAGGTTTCCGTCGTCCGGAGAGCCGCATGATCCGTGGCCCGAGGGCCGTTGGGTGGGGGCTCGCCGCCGCGCTCGCCGTCGGGGTGCTGGGCGGCGGCGTCGGTGCGCAACCGCTGCGCACCCCGATGGTCGAGACGGGCGTGCGGGGGGGCCGCTTCGTCATCGGCACGATCAGCGACGCCCGCACCTTGAACCCGATCGT
>CAYNPF010000238.1:0-4219 GCA_964398895.1 uncultured bacterium | reverse complement strand
GCCCTGCACGGCGAAGAAGTTCGAGGCCGGCCGGCCCGAGATGATGCGTCACGGTCTGGCCGACGTGGACGCCGTGCTGACCACCCGCGAGCTGGCCCGGCTGATCCGCATGCGAGGCATGGACTTGAACTCCATGTCCCCCGATTCGGCCGACTCGCCCTTTGGGGAGCGCACCACCGCCGGTAAGATGTTCGCGGCCTCGGGTGGCGTGATGGAGGCGGCCCTGCGCACCGCGCACTGGATGATCACCGGCGAGGAGATGGGGCACCTGGAGGTCGCCGCGGTGCGCGGCCTCGACGGGGTCAGGACCGCCAGCGTCGGGATCGGCGGGCTGAACGTCGGCGTGGCCGTGGTGAACGGCCTGGGCAACGCGGCGAAGCTCCTGGACCAGGTCCGGGCCGGCCGCAGCGACCTGCACTTCATCGAAGTGATGACCTGCCCGGGCGGGTGCGTCGGCGGCGGCGGGCAGCCGCTGGGCGCCGACCGCGACGCGCTGCGCGCCCGGATGCAGGCCCTCTACCGGATCGACGAGCAGGAGTCGGTGCGGGTCAGCCACCAGAATCGCTCGATCCAGCGGGTCTACGAGGAGTACCTCGGGCGGCCGCTGGGGGAGCGGAGTCACCAGTTGCTGCACACCAGCTACGCGAAGCGGGAGGGGCTGGCGTAGGGAGACCCTCCCGCCGCCGGATCCCGTTCCCCGGAGTCCCCATGGTCGTCGCCTACATCACCACGATCCGCGAACGCTGCCGCATGTGCTACACGTGCGTGCGCGAGTGCCCCGCCAAGGCGATCCGCATCACCGAGGGCCAGGCGGCGGTGATGGCCGAGCGCTGCATCGCCTGCGGCAACTGCGTGCGCGTGTGCTCGCAGCACGCCAAGCAGGTCCTCAGCAGCGTCGAGCGGGTGCGGGAGTTGCTCGCCTCCGGGCGCCCGGTGGCGGCGTGCCTCGCCCCCAGCTTCCCCGCCGAGTTCACCGACAGCGATCACCGGCGCCTGGTGGGCCGGCTCCGGGCCGTCGGTTTCGCGCGGGTGCTCGAGGTGAGCTTCGGCGCCGACCTGGTGGCGCGGCAGTACCGCCGGCTCCTGGCCGAGTCGGGCCGGCACCGCTACATCGCCACCACCTGTCCGGCGATCTGCAGCTACGTCGAGCGCTACTACCCCGAGATGGTCACCCACCTGGCACCGATCGTGTCGCCGATGATCGCGACCGCGCGCGTCGCCCACCAGTTCTACGGCGACGACCTCGAGGTCGTCTTCGTCGGTCCGTGCATCGCCAAGAAGGCCGAGGCCGACGGGGCCCCGGTCGCCGGGGAGGTCGCCGCCGTGCTGACCTATGCCGAGCTGCGGCGGATGCTCGACGAGAGCCCCGCCGCGCAGGGGGCGGTCGAGGACAGCGAGTTCGATCCGCCCTACGGCGGATCCGGGGCCCTGTTCCCGATCAGCCGCGGCATCCTGCAGGCGGCGAACCTCCGCGAGGACCTGATGACCGGCGAGGTGGTGGCCACGCAGGGCCGCAGCCACGTGCTGGAGGCGATCCGCGAGTTCGCCGACGGCGACCTGGGCGCCGAGCTCCTGGAGGCCCTGTGCTGCGACGGCTGCGTCATGGGGGCGGGGATCCAGAAGGACCTCCCGCTGTTCGCGCGCCGGCGCAAGGTCCGCCAGCACGTACGCCGCCGCATGGAGATGCTCGACCAGTGGCACTGGCACGAGGACATGGAGCGGGCCGAAGGGATCGACCTGGCGCGCGTCTTCCGGGCCGACGACCAGCGCATCCCGCCACCCGCGCCGCCCGCGCTGGCCGAGGTCATGGTGCGCATGGGCAAGTTCGCCCCGCTGGACGAGCTGAACTGCGGGGCTTGCGGGTACGACACCTGCCGCGAGCACGCCGTGGCGATCGTGAAGGGGCTGGCCGAGAGCGAGATGTGCCTCCCGCACACGATCGAGCAGTTGCGCAAGGTGGTCCTCGAGCTCGAGGATGCCAACGGCCAACTGGCCAGCACCCAGGAGGCCCTCGTGCAGTCGGAGAAGATGGCGAGCATGGGGCAGTTGGCGGCGGGGATCGCCCACGAGGTGAACAACCCCCTGGGCGTGGTGCTGATGTACGCCCACCTGCTGCTGGACGACTGCGCGAAGGACTCGCCCACCGGCGACGACCTGCGCATGATCGTCGAGCAGGCCGACCGCTGCAAGAAGATCGTGGCCGGCCTCCTGCACTTCGCGCGGCAGAACAAGCTGGTGCGCAGCCCGATCGACCTGCGGGAACTGGCCGAGCGGGCCCTGCGCACGATCGAGATCCCCGCGAACGTCGAGCTGCGGGTTGAGCACGACCTGGCGGATCCCATCGCCGAGGTGGACCGGGACCAGATCGTCCAGGTGCTCACCAACCTCCTGTCCAACGCCGTGGCCGCGATGGAACCGGCCGGGGGCCGGCTGACCCTGGGCACCTCGGGCGACGCCGACCGGGTGCGCCTCGTGGTGCGCGACACCGGGGTCGGCATCTCCGAGGAGAACCGCCGGAAGATCTTCGAGCCGTTCTTCACCACCAAGCCCATGGGCAAGGGCACGGGCCTGGGGCTCGCCGTCACCTATGGGATCGTCAAGCTGCACAGCGGCGACATCACCGTCGAGTCGCAGCCCGATCCGGCGGCCGGTCCGACCGGCACCGCCTTCACCGTCACGCTGCCGCGGCGCGGCTGACCGCCGGGGCGTGGCCTCAAGGGGAGGAGCAGGGCCATGGGACCCTCAGAGCATCGCAAGACCGTGCTGCTGGTGGACGACGACAGCGACTTCCTCTTCCAGCAGCGGCTCCAGCTCGAGGCGGCCGGCTTCCAGGTGCTCTCGGCCGCCGACAGCACCGAGGCCGTCCGTCTGCTCGAGCAACAGCGGCCGGACATTGCCGTGCTCGACGTCATGATGGAGCGGCCCGACGCGGGCTTCACCCTCTGCCACCACATCCGCCGGCGGGATCCGTCCATCCCGGTGATCCTCGTCACCTCGGTCAGCAGCGAGACGGGCATGGAGTTCGACCTCGCCAGCGAACCGGCGCGGTCGTGGATCCAGGCCGACGCCCTGCTCGCCAAGCCGGTCCGCTTCGAGCAGCTCCGGCGGGAACTCGATCGCCTGCTCGGGGCGTGAAGGAGGAGGCACGATGGAGACGCTCCGGGTCCTGGTCGCCGACGACGAGATGGGCATGCGCCTGGGGGTGGCGCGCACCCTGCGCGGTTTCACCGTTCATCTCCCCGATGTGAACGAGGAGGTGGACTTCACGGTGCTGCAGGCCGAGTCGGGCGAGCAGGCCCTGGAGATGATCGCCGCGGGGCCGCCGGACATCCTCCTGCTGGACCACAAGATGCCCGGGATCAGCGGCCTCGACGTGCTCGATCACATCGCCCGCACGCCCACCGACATGCTGACGATCATGATCACGGCCTACGCCACGATCGAGACCGCCGTGCTGGCCACCAAGCGGGGGGCCTACGACTTCCTTGCCAAGCCGTTCACGCCCGACGAGGTGAAGGCCGCGATCCGCAAGGCCGCCCACCGCATCGTTCTCGGCAAGCAGGCGCGCAGGCTCGCCGAGGAGAACCGGCGGGTGCGGTTCCAGTTCATCCGCGTGCTGGGGCACGAGCTGAAGGCGCCGCTCAACGCGGTGGAGGGCTACCTCCGGATGCTGCAGGAGCGCACGCTGGGCGACACGGTCGGCGCGTACGACGAGACGATCGCGCGGAGCGTGGCCCGGCTCCAGGGCATGCACAAGCTCATCGCCGACCTCCTGGACCTGACCCGCATCGAGTCCGGTCAGCGGCCGCGGGAGCTGCGCGAGTTCGACCTGCGCGAGCCGGCGCGCAGCGTGCTCGAGACGTTCCGGGCCGAGGCCGGGTCGCACCAGGTGGCGCTGGAGCTCCACGCCGCCGCCGCGGTGCCCATGCTCGCCGATCGCAGCGAGATCGAGATGATCCTCGCCAACCTCGTCTCGAACGCGGTCAAGTACAACCGCCCGGGCGGCCGGGTGGACGTGACCCTCGAGGCGCGGGACGGCGGGACCTCGATCGTGGTGGCCGACACCGGGATCGGCATGACGCCGGAGGAGGTCGGCCGGCTGTTCGGCGAGTTCGTGCGGATCCGCAACGAGCGGACGGCCGGCATCCTGGGCAGCGGCCTGGGCCTCTCGATCGTGCGGAAGCTTGCCCTGCTCTACGGTGGCACGGTCCGGCTCGAG
>CAYNPF010000237.1:0-4259 GCA_964398895.1 uncultured bacterium | reverse complement strand
ACCAGCTGGGCGCCAACGTGGAGGGCGTGGACCTGACCCGCTTCCGCCAGCGTACCAGCTCGGTGGTGTGGAAGAACTCGCTGGTCAGCCAGGTCACCCGCGAGCAGCAGATCAAGGTGGGCGCCGAGTTCGAGTGGCCGCACGTGACCTTCGGCACGCCGGGCTACCTGGTGAGCACGCAGGTCAACAACGTGCCGACGCTGGTGCGGCACGTGAACGAGCCGCCGAACTACGCGGATCCGCAGACCTTCCGGCCCTACACCGCCGCGGCCTTCGCCCAGGAGGACGTGGAGTGGAACGACCTGCGCATCCGCGCCGGCCTGCGCTTCGAGTACTTCAACTCCCGCGCCTCGCTGCCCGGTGACCTGGCGAACCCGGCCAACTCGATCCCCGGGGCGCCGACGGCCGACCCGGTCGCGGCGAGCCGCAAGATGTCGCTGGCCCCGCGGCTCGGCGTGTCGTACCCGGTGACGCGCGACGCCGCGCTGTTCTTCGCCTACGGGCACTTCTACCAGATGCCGGCGATGGGCGACATCTTCACCAACGCCGACTACAGCGCGCTGCGCGAGCTGCAGTCGAGCGTGGTCCGCTACGGCGTGATGGGCAACCCGGACATCAAGCCGGAGAAGACGGTGCAGTACCAGTTCGGTTACAAGCAGGCGGTCACCGAGTGGCTGGGCGTGGACGTCAACGTGTTCTACAAGGACATCCGCGACCTGCTGGGCGTCGAGTTCATCTCGACCTACAACGACGCCGAGTACGCCCGGCTGACCAACGTGGACTTCGGCAACGTCATCGGCTTCACGGTCACGCTCGACCAGCGCCAGCGCGGCCTGCTCAGCACCTCGCTCGACTACACCTGGCAGTCGGCCCAGGGCAACTCGAGCGACCCGCGCGAGACGGCCACCCGGGCCTCCGCCGGCCTGGACGCGCGGCCGCGGCAGGTGCCGTTCACGTGGGACCAGCGGCACACCCTCAACCTGACGGTGGTGGTGTCGCGCCCCGAGGACTTCTCGATCAGCAGCTTCGTCCGCGTGGCCAGCGGCCAGCCCTACACGCCGGTGACGGCCAACATCTTCGGCGGCAGCGTCGGCACCAACTCCGGGCGCAAGCCGGCCGGCATGGTCGTGGACCTGCGCGGGGAGAAGGTCCTGCACACCGGCGCGCAGCGCGTGAGCCTGTTCGGGCGCGTGTTCAACGTCTTCGACACCCGGTACTTCAACGGCTTCATCTTCGCCAACTCGGGCAGCCCCGACTACTCGCGCTACCCGGGGGCGGATCAGGTCCAGCTCGCGAACCCCACCCGCTACTACGGCCCGCGGCGCCTCGAGTTCGGCGTCAGCCTGGGCTCGCGGCAGGGAGGCTGACATGCGTGAGCGTCACGGCCGACGGCAGGGAGGGCGGGAGGTGCCCATGAATGGCAGGATCCCCGGCAGCGGGTGGCTGGTGCTGATGGCGTTGCTCCTGGCGGCCCCGGTGCGGGCGGATCTGCAGCCCGTGGTCCCGGTGGGCCAGCGCGGGCAGAGCGACGCGGAACGCTCGGGGACGCACGACGCCAACCGGCTGCGCACCACTTTCTGGAACTACGGGATGGTCGGCGACTACCCGTCCGATCCCGGCAACGTGGACCTCAGCGTCTTCCACTCCTGCGAGGCGCCCAAGGGCAGCGGCATGAACTACTCGGACGGCATCACGCCGTTCGTGATGGCGCGCATCGTCCAGGCCTCGGGCGACACCTCGGTGATCATGGAGACCGGCTACCGCGAGCGCCAGGGCATCAGCCCGCGCTACAACCGCATCATGCGCTTCGAGCCGCGGCCCGGGTACTTCCAGGCCGATCCCTCGATCAACCTCGGGCGCTCGCCGGCCATCAGCAACGACCCGCGCACCTGGCCCGGCGCCTGGCCCGACCGGGTGGCGGACCCGGACGATCCGGGCTGGTCGGGGAGTTGGGACGGCTACTTCGGCAAGAAGGCGGCGGCCGACCAGGAGTCGTACACCGTGATGGACGACGACTTCTACGACGCCTGGGACTACGTGCCCGACAGCCGCGACTCGTCGCGCTTCGGCCTCGGCCTGCGCGTCGAGGTGCGCGGCTTCCAGTGGTCCAACCCGCAGGCCGGCAACGTCATCTTCTGGCACTACGACATCACCAACGAGAGCACCACCGACTACCTCGACGACATCATCTTCGGCCTCTACATGGACTCGGGCGTGGGCGGCTCGGCGCTGTCGTGCGACGGCTACTACGAGTCGGACGACGACAACGCCTACTTCGACCGCTCCTCGGGGTTGAACCTGGTCTACACCTGGGACATGTACGGCCACGGCGTGGACCTGTCGGGCGACTGCGGCAAGACCGGCTACCTCGGCTACGCCTACATGGAGACGCCGGGCAATCCCTACGACGGCGTGGACAACGACCGCGACGGGATCACCGACGAGACGCGCGACGGCGGCCCCGGACTGCGCATCGAGGGCCAGGAGGCGATCGCCGCCTACGTGGCCGCGCATTACGACACCGCCCTGTTCCGTGCCGCCTACGGTCCGCTCGAGGACCGGCCGGCCTACCGCGCCGGCGTCTGGTTCACCGGCGACGAGGACATGGACTGGACGGCGGAGTTCCACGACGTGGGCGCCGACGGCGTCGCCGGCACGCACGACACCGGCGAGGGCGACGGCATCCCCACGGCGGGCGAGCCCTACTTCGACGCCACCGACAAGGACGAGTCCGACCAGATCGGCCTGACCGGCTTCAAGATGAACCGCATCAAGGCGGGGGCCGGCAATCCCAACCCGGCCACCGACGACATCCTCTTCTGGGAGGACAGCCATCACTGGCCCTCGCGGCTGTGGCAGCACTTCACCGCCACGCCGACCACCGCCCGCTTCGACTCGGCGGTGGCGGCCAACTACAACATCGGCTTCCTCTTCGCCTCGGGACCCTTCCAGCTCCCGGCCGGCAAGCGCGAGCGCTTCAGCCTGGCGCTGGGCTACGGCGCCGACCTCACCGAGCTGCGCGAGACGGTGCGCACGGTGCAGCTCATCTACAACGCGAACTACCAGTTCGCCGTGCCGCCGCCGATGCCGACGCTGACGGCCGAGGCGGGCGACGGCTACGTGCGACTGTCGTGGGACGACTTGGCCGAGCGGGGCGTGGACCCGGTGTCGAACGAGTTCGACTTCGAGGGCTACCGCATCTACCGCGCCACCGACCCCGAATTCCGCGACCCGCAGGTGGTGGCCACCGGGGCGACCCAGCTCTGGATCCCGAACGGCAAGCCCTCGGCCCAGTTCGATCTCGCCGACGGCAAGGTCGGCTACTCGAAGAAGCTGGTCAACGGCGTCGCCTACTATCTCGGCAACGACTCCGGCATCACGCACACCTGGCGCGACACCACCGTCACCAACGGCCAGCTCTACTACTACGCGGTCTGCGCCTACGACTACGGCTATGAGCCGGCCGGCAACGATTCGGCGGCGATCTTCCCGTCGGAGAACGCCATCACCGTGTCGCGCACCCCGCGCGGCGGCCTGATCCTGCCGAAGAACGTGGCCATGGTGCGGCCCGAGCCGCGGGTCGCCGGCTACGTGGCGGCGAGCGCCGACACCGCCCGGCACGTCACCGGCGACGGCAGCGGCAGCGTGGGGGTGGAGGTGGTCAACTCCACCATCGTGCCCGACGGCCACCGCTTCCGCCTCGGTTTCCTCACCGAGTCCGCGGACAGCATCCACGCCGACTGGTACGAGCTGCGCGACAGCACCGCCCACGTCACCCTGTTCTCGCGCGGGACCGACTTCGACGGTCTCGGCATCGGCCCGACCGCGTCGGGTCTGCTGCCGGTCGTGAAGACGCACCAGAGCTCCCATCCCGACGCCGACGCCTCGGGCTGGCGGGCCGGCGGTTCCAGCAACGTGCGCTTCGAGTCCTACTACACCGGGCCGCTGTCGGTGAACCGGCGGCGCGTCGGTTTCCCCGACGATCTGGCCATCGTCTTCGACAGCGTCTACGTGGACACCGGCCAGACGTGGGGCGGCATCCCGCGCAACCCGGCGAAGTTCCGGATCTACGCGCTGACCGACACGGGCGCGGTGAAGCTGCGCTTCCGCTTCCGCGACCTGCGCAAGGCGGAAGACGATTTTGGCTTCTCGCGGTCCGACGAGGACGCGCCGCCCAATCCGGGCCGGCAGTTCCGCAGCATTCTCCATGACGGCCCTGCGGTGGGGATTCACGCCCTGATTTGGGCCGACGGCTACAA
>CAYNPF010000236.1:0-4262 GCA_964398895.1 uncultured bacterium | reverse complement strand
CGGGGCGGGGCGGGCCACCCGCGCCTGGCGCGGGTCCGCCCGGGACGCCCGGGTGCACGGCAACGGGACGGGCCATTCTAGCCCATGTCCGACCTTCGTGCCGAGCCGCGGCGGGTCCGACGCCCCCGGGATCGTGGTACCCTTGTCGGGTCCGTCCTGCCGACTCGCGGTGGGCGCCCCTCTCACGACCTCCCGGAGCCTGCCCGTGCGCCTGCCCGTGCGCTTCCTCTCCGCCGGCCTCGCCCTGACCGCCGCGGTCGTCCTCGCCGCCGCCCCGGTCGGCGCCGCCGGCCCCGACAACGACGTCGAGTGGAACGGCGTCTCGCACGTGGCTTGGCAGGACCGCCGGCCGGTCTGTCCGGTGAACCGCGAGACCTTCCAGGTCCGCTTCCAGTCGTACCGCGACGATCTCACCGGGGCCCGGGTCTACGTGGCCGACGGCGCCGTGCACACCTTCGTCACCGCCTCCCGCTACGGCACGCGCGGCCCCTACGATCTGTGGATGGCGCAGGTGCCGGCGGCCACGACCGACACCCTGCGCTACTGGATCGAGCTGACCGACGGCCCCGACACCGACAGCTACGGGGCCGGCGGGATGAACGACGCCGGCGTGCCGGCGGACAGCGGTTTCGTCGTGGACTTCGCGAAGCTCTCGCACGCCCCGGTCGGGGCCACGCTGGTGAACGGCTCCGGCGTCGTCTTCAAGGTGTGGGCGCCGACCCGCACCAGCGTCCACGTGCGCGGCGCCTTCAACGGCTGGGGCACGGGCAATCCGATGACGAAGGTCGGCGAGTACTTCGTCGCGAAGGTGACCCCGGCCTACGACCGGCAGGCCTACAAGTACTTCTTCAACGGCTCGGTCTGGAACACCGATGCCCGGGCCCGCTCGCTCGACCCCGGCAACAACGAGAACGCCATCGTCGAGAACCCGTTCCGCTACGCGTGGGGGGACGCGGCGTGGACCACGCCGGCGCTCGAGGACCTGGTGATCTACCAGCTCCACGTCGGCACCTTCGCCGGACGCAACGACCCGGTGGGCACGACCTCCACCCCGGCGACCTACCTCGGCGTGGCCGCCCGGGTCTCGCACCTGGTGGACCTCGGGGTGAACGCGGTGATGCTGAACCCGGTCACCGAGTTCCCCGGCGACCTGTCGGCCGGCTACAACCCGCAGACCGCCTGGGCGCCCGAGTGGAAGTACGGCACCCCCGACCAGCTCCGGCAGATGATCGACACCCTGCACCAGAACGGCATCGCGGTGCTCCTCGACATCGTCTGGAACCACCTGACCACCAGCGACAACTTCCTCTGGTACTACGACGGCTCGCAGACCTACTTCGACTCGACCGCCGTCGAGACGCCCTGGGGCTCGCAGGCCGACTTCGACAAGGCGGCGGTGCGCGACTACTACGCCGACAGCGCGCTGCACTGGCTCGAGGAGTACCACGTGGACGGCTTCCGCATGGACGCCACCGACTACATGAACATCGCCCCCCAGGCGAGCGCGGGCTGGGCGCTCATGCAGCGGCTGAACGACGAGAAGAACCGCAAGTTCGGCGAGCGCATCACCATCGCCGAGCAGCTCCCCGACGACGCCGGCGTGACCCAGCCGACCGGCGGCGGCGGTGCCGGCTTCGACTGCCAGTACCACGACGCCTTCGTGGACAACGTGCGGCAGGCGATCTTCGACGCCGCCTCCGGCGACCCGCAGATGTGGCGGGTGCGCGACGCCATCAACGGCGGCGGCGCCTACCTGAGCGGCAAGCGGGTGCTGCACTACGTCGAGTTGCACGACGAGGCGTGGCCGTCGAGCGGCGGACAGCGGCTGCCGAAGAGCATTGACACCACCTACCCCTACGACGACCTCTACGCCCGGGGGCGGGTGAAGCTGGCGCAGGGCCTGGTGATGCTCGCTCCCGGCGTGCCGGCGTTCCTGATGGGCGGCGAGTGGCTCGAGGACACCGACTTCGGCTCCGACGCCGCCAACAAGATCGACTGGTCGAAGCAGACGACCTACGCCGACGTCTACGCCTTCTTCCAGGACGTCATCCGCGTGCGCCGCGGCTGGCCGGCGTTCAAGGCCGACGCGCCCTGGCAGGTGTTCCATCTCGACGAGAGCAGCAACATCATCGCCTTCCGCCGCACCGACACCACCGGCAATCCCTTCGTCGTGCTGGCCAACTTCGGCAACGCCAACCTGTGGAACTACCGCATCGGCCTGCCGGCGGGCGGCGACTGGCAGGAGATCCTCAACAGCCAGGCCGCCGCCTACGGCGGCAACGGCGTCGGCAACGGCGGCACGATCACCGCCCAGGCCACCGCCTGCGACGGCTACGAGCAGTCCGCCTTCCTCACCGTGCCGCAGATGGGTCTGCTGGTGCTGGCCCCGAGCACGACCGTGGGCGTGCCGGCGACGCCCGAACCCGCCGGCCTGCGACTCGAGCCGGCGCGGCCCAATCCGACGCACGGCGGGACCCGGGTGGCCTTCAGCCTGCCGGCGGCCGGGCGGGTCCGGCTGGCGCTCTTCGACCTGCGCGGCGCCCGCGTGCGCACGCTGGTGGACGGCCCGCGCCCCGCCGGCGCCCAGGTGGCCCGCTGGGACGGCCGCGACGATGCGGGAGATCCCGCCGCACCGGGCGTCTACTTCCTGCGCCTCGAGGCGGCCGGGACCGTCCGCAGCACGCGCCTCGCGCTGCTGCGGTGACCCGCGCGGACGACCGCGCCGGATCCCTTGCCCGGCGCGGTTGTCCGCCGCGGAAGCCGGGACCTATACTGGCCCAAACTCGTCCCTGCCCACGCCTCGCCGGACCACTCTCAGGAGGTAGCCGCCGATGGGTCTCAGCCAGCTCGCCCGCTCCATCGCCGAGTCGCCCACCCTCAAGCTGAGCCAGGAGGCCCGCGTCCTGCGCGCCCGGGGCGAACCGGTCATCAACCTGGGCATCGGCGAGCCGCAGAACCCCACGCCGCCGGCCGCCGTGGCCACGGCGATCGCCGAACTGCAGCGCGGGCAGGTCAAGTACAGCTCGACCGACGGCACCCCCGGGCTCAAGCAGGCCATCCTGCGCTACACCGAGCAGCACTACGGGCGCGCGGCCGAGCCGGCCAACGTCATCGTCTCCTCGGGGGCCAAGCAGTCGCTGTTCAACCTGCTCTACGCGCTGCTCGATCCCCAGGACGAGGCGGTGCTGCTCGCCCCCTACTGGGTGAGCTACCCGGAGATGGTCCGCATGTGCCGCGGGGTCCCGGTGGTGGTGACCGCCGGCGACGGCGGCTTCCGCCCGGGCCTGGCCGAGGTCGAGGCCGCGCTCACCCCGCGCAGCAAGGTGGTCGTCTGCAACAGCCCCAACAATCCGTCCGGCGTCATGTACGACGACGCCTTCGTGCGCGGGCTGGTCGAGCTGTGCGAACGCCGCGACCTCTGGCTGGTCATGGACGACATCTACCACCGGCTGGTCTTCGACGGCCGCCGCGCGCCCTCGGCCTGGAGCTTCACCGATCGCGAGCTCGGGCAGTCGAAGATCGTGCTCATCAACGGCGTCGCCAAGACCTGGGGCATGACCGGCTTCCGCATCGGCTGGACCGTGGCCCGCCGCGACCTGGTGGCGGTGCTGACCAACATCCAGAGCCAGACGACGACCTGCAGCTCCACCGTGCTGCAGGCGGGCGCCCAGGCGGCGATCGAGGGCGACGCGGCGGAGGTCGAGGCCCTGCGGCTCCAGATGCAGGAGCACCGCGATCTCGTGCTCGCGGGACTGGCGGCGATCCCGGGCCTGCGCTGCGCGAAGCCGGACGGCACCTTCTACTGCCTGCCCGACGTCCGCGCCGTGGACGGCGACTCGATGCGGCTGTCGCAGCTCCTGCTGCGCCGGGCGCTGGTCGTCACCGTGCCCGGCCGCGAATTCGGCATGGAAGGGCACCTGCGGCTCTCCTACGCCGGGGCGCGCGAGGGACTCCTCGAGGCGATGGCCCGGCTGCGCTGGGCGCTCGACCCGGCCTCCCCCGCCACCATCCGCATGGGCGAGCGCACGTGCACGCGGGACTGGCGCTGAGACACCACGGGTGCCGGGCCCTCCCGGCCCTGCTCCTGCTGGCGGCCCTCGTCCTGCGGGCCGGCCCCGACGCCCGGGCGGCGGGGTCGGCCGACGACGTCCGCCCGCGCAACGTCGTGCTGATGATCCCCGACGGCTGCGGCCCCGCGGTCATCGGCCTGGCCCGGATGGTGGCCGACCGGCCGCTGGCGCTCGACAGCATCCTCACCGGCG
>CAYNPF010000235.1:0-4275 GCA_964398895.1 uncultured bacterium | reverse complement strand
GAGCAGGCCGCCCACGTCGTGCAGCAGGAGGACCTGGGCCAGCAGGCAGCCGATGGAGTAGCCGAACAGGTCCACCCTCGCATCGGCCGCGACCCACGGGTGGCGGCCGGCGCGGATCTCGGCGAGCAGCCGCGCCACGTCGTGGAAGGTCTGCAGGCCCGACCAGAAGAAGCGTTGCGGTCGCGCGTGCAGCCGGGTGCTGATGGCGACGTTCGACAGGGTCGAGGCCAGGATGAAGGGATACGCGGCCCGCCGCGCGGCCGCGGCCCGGTGCATGGCATGAGGCTCGCTCCAGGCCCGGGGCGCGCGCTGCATGTGGAACGCGGTCGGGAAGAGCACCACCGCGCGGCCGGTGCCGCCCGCGAGCGCGTACGCCCACGGCAGGTACTTGGTCCAGTCCTTCTCATTCAGCCCGTGGAACATCAGGATGGCGCCGCGGGCCCGACCCCGCCCGATCGGCGCGAGGACCTGGTAGCGGAAGGACCCGTTCTCGCGCAGCAGGACGTCGCACACGTCGAGCGCACCCCCGTCCACGGGGCCGGCGGGGTCGGGATCGGCCAGCGTGACGCCGTGCTCCGGGCAGGTGTAGGGACCGCCACCCGGCAGCAACACCGAGTGTGCGGAGGTGAACTCGAGCGTGCGCAACTCGAGACCGTCGCCGAGCGCGCAGGCCTCACCGGTCGCGGCGAGCCGGTTGAGACGGCGGTGGAGTTCGTAGTGGTCCATGGCGTCGGCCGTGCCGGTCCCGGCGGTCACGGAGAACCCGGGCACGAGGTGAGCGACCGCCGGGACTCCGCACGTGGGAATCCAGCGGGTCGGCCGGCGCGAAGGCGAGCGTAGGTCCGCGCCGGAGCACGGTCAAACCCCCGCCCCGCGGCGCCGGGCGAAATGCGCTTGCCCGACCGAGTCGGGTCCCGCATCATCGCGGCCATGGAGCCTGTCCGCACCGCCCTCGTCACCGGTGCCGCACAACGCATCGGTCGCGCCATCGCGCTCGATCTCGCCCGCCACGGCTGGGCGGTGGCCGTGCACCACCACCGCTCGACCGGGGAGGCCGGCGAGGTCGTGCGCCTCATCCAGGCGGCGGGCGGACGAGCCGTCGGCGTGCCGGCCGACCTGGCGCGCGAGGAGGAGACCGCCACGCTGGTGGAGCGCGCCGCGGCCGAACTCGGCCCGATCACCTGCCTGGTCAACAACGCCTCGCGCTTCGACCTCGATCTCGCCGACACGGTGACGCGCGTCTCGTGGGACGCCCACCTCGAGACCAACCTGCGCGCCCCCTTCGTGCTCACCCAGGCGTTCGCGCGCCAGTTGCCCGAGGGCCAGGCCGGCAACGTCGTCAACCTGCTCGACCAGCGGGTGTGGAACCTGACGCCCTACTTCGTCTCCTACACCGTGAGCAAGACCGGGCTGTGGACGCTGACGCGCTCGCTGGCACTCGCCCTGGCCCCGCGCATCCGCGTGAACGCGATCGGCCCGGGGCCGGCGCTCAAGAGCCCGCGCCAGAGCGAGGCCGACTTCGCCCGGCAGTGCGAGAGCACGCCGCTCAAGCGCGGCACCACGCCGGAGGAGATCTGCGATGCGCTGCGCTTCATCCTCGGCGCGCCGGCGCTCACCGGCCAGATGATCGTGCTCGACGGCGGCCAGCATCTCGGGCTCAAGCTGCCGCCCGGAGTGAGCCTGCCGCCGGAGTAGCGCCGCCTATGGCCGCGGCGGGCCGGCGCCGGCCCGCGTCTCCCCGATCGCCGCCGCGATCTCGTCCAGGTCGTCGTCGCTCAGGGCCAGCCCCGCCCCGTCCAGCCAGCCGGCGATCTGCTCCGGCGCGCGGGCGCCGACGATGGCCCCGCTCACCCCGGGCCAGGCCAGCACCCAGGCCACCGCCACCGCCGCCACGGTGCTGCCGTGGCGCCGGGCGATGGGCCGCAGCGCGTCGCGCAGCGCGAGGTTCCGCTCCAGCGCCGGCGACTGGAAGGCGGGCGAGCGACGCCGCCAGTCGTCGTCGGCCAGGCGGGCGAGCCGCGCCGCATCGAAACCATCGGTGAGCAGCCCGTTCTGCATCGGGCTGTAGCCGATCACGCCCGCGCCGTGCGCGGCGCACCAGGGGATCTCGCGCATCGCCGCGCCGCGCCGGATCATCGAGAAGCCGGGTTGCAGCGAGGCCACGTGGGCCACCGCCTCGCAGCGCTCGAGCAGGCCGGTGTCGAAGTTGCACACGCCGCCGAGCCGCACCTTGCCGGCGGCGATCAGCGCCTGCATCTGTGCCCACGAGTCCTCGATCGGCGTGCCGGTCTCGTCCGGCCAGTGGAACTGGTAGAGGTCGAGCCGCTCGAGGCCGAGACGGCGCAGCGAGGCCTCGCACTCGGCGCGGATCGAATCCGGCGCCAGCGTGCGCCGCGGCTCGCCGGCGCGGTCGTGCTCGTTCCACACCATGCCGCACTTGGTGAAGACGAGCGGCCGCTCCGTCGCCGGCAGGTCGCGCAGGAAGCGGCCCACGACCTCCTCGGAATGGCCGAGGCCGTAGACCGCGGCGGTGTCAATCCAGTTGATGCCGCAGTCGAGCGCCCGGCGCATCGTCGCCAGCGAGGCCTCGTCGTCCTGCGGTCCCCAGCCCCAGGCCCAGCTCCCGCCGATGGCCCAGGCCCCCAGCCCCACCGTGGTGATCTCGATCCCGCTCGTGCCCAGCGGTCGTCGCGGCAGCGTCATGGTCCGTCCTCCCCTCGCTGCGGCCCTCGGTTCGCTCCCGGGATTCTCCACGGTCGGCGGGCGGGAACCCGCGACGCGATCGTCGGGCGGCGCGCCGTTCAGTCGCGCTCGCCGCGAGCGGACCGCCGCGGCTTCGCGCCGGGCGTGCGCCCGAGCATGGGCAGGCCGGCCCACTGCGGTCGGGCCAGCTCGCCGCGCAGGGCGCGGGTCTCGAACACGCCGCTCTTGCGCACGCCGCGCATCTCCATGCACAGGTGGCGGCCCTCGATCACCACCGCCACGCCGCGGGGCCGCAACAGCCGCACGAGGTGGTCGGCGACCTGCGCGGTCAGCCGTTCCTGCAGCTGCGGGCGCCGGGCGTAGTACTCGAGCACCCGCGCCACGCCCGACAGGCCGATGAGCCGCCGGCCCGGCAGGTAGGCGACGTGCGCCTGGCCGAAGAAGGGCACGAAGTGGTGCACGCACAGCGAGTGGAAGGGCAGGTCGCGCACCACCACCAGCTCGCCGGCCTTCCGCCGGCGGGCGGCGAGGCCGGCCCCGGCCAACGGGAAGGTCACGGGATGGGGCTCCGCTCCCGGCTCCAGCCCGGCGAAGATCTCGGCGTAGAGGTCGGCGACGCGCGCGGGGGTCTGCGCCAGCTCGGGCTCGCGCTTCGGATCCAGGCCGAGGGCGCGGATGAGATCGGCGACGGCGCGGCGCGCGGCGGCAGCGTCCTGCCGGGGACGCGCGGGGAGCGGGGATCTGCGGCGCTGGGAAGCCAAGGCCACCTCCCGGGCTCGGGCCGAGCCGAAACGCCACGGGGCCGGCCGAGCCGCACTCCGGGACCCCGCTGCAGGGGGTGCCCACCGGAATCCGGAGCCTCGGCCGGCCCCGCGACACAATGGAGCGGAAGACGGGATTCGAACCCGCGACATCCACCTTGGCAAGGTGGCGCTCTACCGGGCTGAGCTACTTCCGCTCGAAGAACCTCGAGGGCGGAGCATCTTAGCCAGCCGGACCCGCAACCGTCAAGCGGGCCGGCGGGCGCCCCGGGCCGGACTCGACCGGCGGGATGCGCTCGGGCCCGGGAACGCTTATAACTCCCCCCCATGACGGTCCTGGTCCACAAGTACGGCGGCACCTCGGTAGACGGCCCCGAGCGCATCCGCGCCGTGGCCCGACGCGTGGCCGACGCCCGCGCCGCCGGCCACGACCTGCTGGTCGTCGTCTCGGCGATGGGACAGACGACCGACGAACTGCTGCGCTTGGCCCACGAGGTCTCGCCCGCCCCCAGCCGGCGGGAACTGGACATGCTGCTCACCACCGGCGAGCGGGTGAGCATGGCGCTGCTGGCCATGGCGCTCGGCGACCTCGGCGTGCCGGGCATCTCCTTCACCGGATCGCAGAGCGGCATCCTCACCGACGGCGGACACGGTGCGGCCCGGATCGTCGCCGTCCGCCCCGAGCGGCTGCGCCGCGAGCTGGAGCAGGGCAGGGTCGTCATCGTCGCCGGTTTTCAGGGCGTCAACCCCGAGACGAAGGAGATCACCACGCTCGGCCGCGGCGGCTCGGACACCACGGCGGTGGCGCTGG
>CAYNPF010000234.1:0-4278 GCA_964398895.1 uncultured bacterium | reverse complement strand
CGCCCTCGCGGATCAGGCCGAGCAGCAGGTGCTCGGTGCCCACGTAGTTGTGCCCGAGCGTGCGGGCCTCGTCCACCGCCAGCTCGAGCACGCGCTTCGCCCGGGGCGTGAAGGGGATCTCGCCGATCGTCATGGTCCCCCCCGAGGGGGCGACCATGTTCTCGACCTCCTGCCGGATGCGGTCGAGGTCGAGGCCGAGGTTGTTGAGCACCGCCGCGGCGATGCCCTCGCCCTCGCGGATCACGCCGAGCAGCAGGTGCTCGGTGCCGATGTAGTCGTGCTGCAGCCTCGCCGCCTCCTCGCGCGCGAGGTAGATCACCTTCCGGACCCGTTCCGTGAACTTGTCGTGCATGGGCGGGGTGGCTCCCTCCTAGGCCGCCGGCCCCGACCGGCGCTCGGCGGCGGCCAGCCGCTCGCGCACCAGCCGGGCGCGGTGGGCGTTGCGTTCCCCGGGGGTCAGCTCGCCCCCGAAGGCCCGCTGCAGGTGCGCGGGCTGCGTCAGCACCAGCAGTTCGTTGATGACGTGGAGCGGAGGCAGTCCCTCGAGCTGCAGGGCCACGCCCAGCCGCACCGCCGAGCACAGGTTGATGACCTCCCGCGAGTGGATGGTCCGGCAGTGGCGCAGCGTCCCGTAGGCGCGCCACACCTTGTCCTCGATCTGCAGCCGCGCGTCGCGCATCATCCGCTCGCGCGCCCGCTCCTCGGTCTCGATGATCTGGCGGGTCACCCGTTCCAGGCTCTCGATCGAGTCGCGCTCGCTGCGTCCCAGCGTGGTCTGGTTCGACACCTGGAACAGGTTGCCCATGATGTCGCTGTGCTCGCCGTACAGGCCGCGCACGTTCAGCCCCACCTGGGTGATGCTCTTGAGCACCCGCGAGATCTCGTCGAGCAGCACCAGCGCCGGCAGGTGCACCAGCACCGAGGCCCGCAGGCCGGTGCCGGCGTTCGTCGGGCAGGCGGTCAGGTAGCCGATCTCCTCCGAGAAGGCGAAGTCCAGCGACTGGTCCAGCTCGTCGTCGGCGGCGTCGGCCGCCCCCCACGCCTCGGCCAGCTGGAAGCCCGGCGCCATCGCCTGCAGGCGCAGGTGGTCCTCCTCGTTGATCATCAGCGAGAGCCGCTCCTCGGGCGCCACCACGATGCCCCGCGGTCGTGCGCCGTCACCCAGCTCGTGGCTCACCAGGTGCCGCTCCACCAGCACCTGCCGCTCGATCGGCGACAGCTCGGCCATGCGCAGCAGCAGGCTGCCGGCGAAGCTCGGACTGCGCTGCGCCGCCGCCGACACGCTCATCAGCACGCCCTGGAGCTGCTCCTCGCGGGCCCGGTGCGTGAAGGGCACGCCGCGCAGGTTCCGCGCCAGGCGCACCCGGCTCGACAGCACCAGGTCGGCGTGCGGGCCCTCGGCCGACAGCCAGCGCGCGGGGCGCGACACCAGCTCCGCGAAGTTCGTCGGCGGCCCGACCGGGGCGCTCATCGCCCCTCCTCCGGCTCGACCCGCGCCTCCTGCTCGAGCCGGCGGATCTCGTCGCGCAGCGCCGCCGCGCGCTCGAACTCCTCGCGCTCCACCGCCCGCTGCAACTCGTCGTGCAGCCGCTGGATCTGCCGGAATCGCGAGGCGCCCTCGCCGTCACCCGCCGGCCGCTTCCCGCGGTGGCGCGTGTCGCCATGGATGCGGCGCAGCAACGGCCGCAACTGCGACTGGAAGGCGGTGTAGCAATCGGCGCAGCCGAGCCGACCGACCTCGCGGAACCCCGAATAGGCGAGCCCGCAGCTCGGACACTGGACGTGCCCGACCCGCTCCTCCTCGGTGCCGCTCGATTGGTCCACCATCTTCACCAGCAGGTCGGCGATGTCGAACTGCTGCTGCTTGGCGGTCGCGTGGAGCCCCTTCTCCTCGGCGCAGCTCTCGCACACGTGGATCTCCGACATCTTCTGGTCGTGGATCTCGGTGAAGTGCACCGTGGCGGGGTTCTTGCCGCAGATCTGGCAGAGCATCCGTGTCCCTCTAGTTCGCCGGGCGCAACCGCCCGCCCTCGAGCGTCAGCACCCGGTCGGCCATCCCGGCCAGCCTATCATTGTGCGTCACCACGACAAACGCGCAGCGGCGCTCCCGCGCCAGGGTCGCGATCAGCTCGTGCAACTGGCCCGCCGAACGGGCATCCAGGTTGCCCGACGGCTCGTCGGCCAGCACGAGCTCCGGCCCGGCCACCAGGGCCCGGGCCACCGCCACCCGTTGCGCCTCGCCACCCGACAGCTCCGCCGGGCGGTGCTCGGCCCGCTCGATCAGACCGACCTCGGCCAGCGCCGCGCGGGCCCGGTCCCGGGCCCGCCCCGGCCGCTCGCCGGCGATCCGCAGCGGCAGCATCACGTTCTCCTCGGCGCTGAACTCGGGCAGCAGGTGATGGAACTGGAACACGAAGCCCAGCCGGCGCGCCCGGAAGTCGGCCAGCTCGTCCTCCGGCAGCGCCTCCATCCGACGGCCCCGAATCTGCAGCGTGCCCCGATCCGCCCGGTCGAGTGTCCCGAGGATGTTCAGCAACGTGCTCTTTCCCGAGCCGGACGCGCCCAGGATCGCCAGAATCGTGCCATGGGCCACCTCGAGGTCCGCGCCCTGGAGCACCTCCAGCCGGCCGTGCGGCCCCACGTACGACTTCTCGATCCCCCGTGCCACCAGCACCGGATCGCTCCCATCTCCCGCCGCCGCAGGCCGCTCGGACGCGTCGTTCATGTGATTCCTCAACCCTGCCGCCGGATCGCTTCGACCGGGTCCAGCAGCGACGCCCGCCACGCCGGGTAGAGCGCCGCCACCAGGCAGAGGACGAGCGCCGCCGCCACGACCGCGGCGAAGTCGCCCGCCTCGGGGCGGACCGGCAACCGTTCGATGAAGTAGACGTCCCCGGGCAGGCGCACGAACGGGTAGCGCTTCAGCAGCGCGATCAGCCCGCCCCCCAGCACCGCGCCCAGGCCGGTCCCCAGGCCCCCGATCAGCAGCCCCTCGACCAGGAACACGCCGAGGATGGTGCGACGGCGCGCGCCGAGGGCGCGCAACACGCCGATGTCGCGCCGCTTCTCCATCACCACCATGAACAGCGTGCTGACGATGTTGAACGCCGCCACCAGCACGATCAGCGCGAGGATCACGAACATCACGGTCTTCTCGAGCTTCATCCAGGTGAAGAGGTTGCGGTTCAGCTCGACCCAGTTGTTCGCGCGCAGACCCCGCCCGGGCACGGCCGCCAGCAGCTGCTCGGCCACCCGCGGCGCCGCGAAGACGTCGCGGATGCGCACTTCGAGGCCGGTCACCGCCCCGCCCAGCCGGAAGAAGTCCTGCGCCGCCGGGATCGAGGTGAAGCCCAGGCTCGAGTCGTAGGTGTAGAGCCCCGAGGTGAAGACCGCCACCAGCCGGAACTCGCGCATCCGCGGCGTGAAGCCGAAGGCCGAGTTGCCGTCCTGGCTCACCGTCGCCAGCACCACCCGGTCGCCCACCCGCGCGGCCAGTCGCGCCGCCAGCTCGCTGCCCAGCACCAGCCCCGGCAGGCCGTCGGGCCCGCGCGCCGGGATGGAATCCAGCTCCGGCCGGAGGTTGCGCCCCACGGTCGTCACCCCGCGCTCGGCCGCCAGGTCCACGCCCTTGATCACCAGGCCCTCGGTGAGCCCCTCGTGGAAGGCCATCGCCTTCGTGTAGATGAACGGCGCCACCCCGAGCACGCCCGGCTGTCGCGCCACCACCGCCGCCAGCGAGTCGCCCGACGTCACCCCGGCCGCGGACTCGCCCAGCAGGATCACGTGCGCGTCAGTGCCGGCGATGCGGGTCTGGACCTCGTTCTCGAACCCGTTCATCACCGCCAGCACGGTGAGCAGGGCCGTCACGCCCACCGCCACGCCCCCGACCGAGATGCCGGTGAGCAGCGTGATGAACCCGCTCTGCCGTCGCGTGCGCAGATAGCGGGCGGCGATCCACAGCGGCAGTCTCACCGGGTCGTGTCCCCTTCCCCGGCCGCCTCCGACGCCTCGTCCTCGCCCGGCTCGTCGTCGGCCCCCACCGCAATGGCGTCCGTACCGCCGTCGCGAATGGCCTGGCGCGCCTCGGGCAGTGTCATCCCGTAAAGCGAATCGCCGGGCGTACGAATCCGGCTCGCCGCATCCGGCGTGAAATAGATCAGGTTGTCGCGTCCCTTGTCGAAGAAATCGCTCTGCGCGAAATACGTCCCCGCCGGCGGAAAGCTGTAGGGCTTCCACTGGAACTGGTAATAGGCCTCGACGTTGACCCCGCTGCCGAGG
>CAYNPF010000233.1:0-4285 GCA_964398895.1 uncultured bacterium | reverse complement strand
GCGTGGCTGGGCAGGAACGGGCGCCGGCCGCTGATGAAGGCCAGCACCACCTCGAGCAACTGGTGCTTGTCCACCGGGCAGCCCTGCAGCTCGTAGTCCACCTTGACGTGGTGCGAGATCGGCGTCGAGGTCTGCAGGGTGTGGATCCAGTCCGGGTTGGCGTAGACCAGCGGCACCCAGTTGGCGACCTCGGCGTAGTTGCGCAGCGCCTGGATGCCGCCGGTGGAGGCGCAGGCGCCGATGGCGACGAGCACCTTCGAGACCCGGCGCACCGCGTGGATGCGCTCGGCGTCGTGCGGCGTGGTGATCGAGCCCTCGACCAGCGTGAGGTCGTAGGGCCCCTTGATCACCGCGCGCGAGGCCTCGGGGAAGTTGGCGATGTCCACGGCGCCGGCGACCGCCAGCAACTCGTCCTCGCAGTCGAGGATGCTGAGCTGGCAGCCGTCGCACGAGGCGAACTTGATGACGGCGAGCTTCGGCTTGCGCGGGGAGGCCACGTCACACCTCCCGCACGGGCAGCAGCGCGGCCACCCGGTCGTAGCGGAACACCGGCCCGTCCTTGCACACGAACAGCGGGCCGAACTGGCAGTGACCGCAGAGGCCGAGACCGCACTTCATGTTCCGCTCCATGGAAACCCACGCCTGGTCGCGGGCCAGCTCCCGGCGCTCCAGCTCAATCATGGTGAAGTGCATCATGATCTCGGGACCGCAGATGAAGGCGATGGTGTTGGCCGGTTCGAACCGGGCGTTCGGGATCAGCGTGGTCACGACGCCGACGCGGCCGTGCCAGTCGGGGCTGCTGCGGTCCACCGAGACCTCGACACCGATGTCGAAGCGGCCGCGCCAGGTCTCGATGTCCTTCTGGAACATGACGTCGGCCGGTGTCCGGGCGCCGAACAGCAGGCTGACGTGGCCGAACTGCTCGCGGTGGCGCAGCAGGTGGTGGATCAGCGGCCGCAGCGGCGCCAGGCCGATGCCGCCGGCCACCAGCAGCACGTCGCGGCCGCGGGCCAGCTCCACCGGCCAGGGCACGCCGAACGGGCCGCGCAGACCGATCTCGTCGCCGCGCTTGAGTCCCTGCAGCAGCCGCGTCACGCGGCCGACGGCGCGCACCGTGTGCGCCACCTGCCCGGTCTCGGCGGGATCGCCGCTCATCGAGACGGCGGCCTCGCCCACGCCGGGCAGGTAGAGCATGTTGAACTGCCCGGGCTCGAAGCGGCACGGCGCGCCCGCCTCGACCGGAGCGAGGATCGTGGTGAAGGTGTCGTGGGTCTCGGGCCAGGACCGGACGACGCGGTAGCGCATCGGGCGCATCGGGTCGGTCCCGGCCGGGCGGGCTGCGGCCGCGGCCCGCTCACTCATGTTCGCCATCGTGGTCACCGTAGAGGTCCATGAGCTGCATGCTGAGCGCCTCCATGCGCCGGACCAGCACCTGGGCGATGCGCTCGATGAGGACGTGGGCCAGCTCGTGGTCGTGCGCGCACACCTCGCGCATGCGCCGACCGTCGATCTTGAGCGCGCGGCTGGCGGTCAGGGCGTGGATGTCGAAGCGCAGCACGTGCGGCGGGATCAGCCAGGACCACCCGATCACGTCGTCGGTGGTGACCGTCTGCAGCGTGAGCGGCGCGCGCCCGGCCGAGTGGGTCTCGAGGGCGACCCGCCCCTGGCGTACGACCCAGAAGGTGTCGGCCGGGTCCCCCGCGCGACCGAGGAACTCACCGGCGTCGTACTGGGCGACCTCGGCGCAGGAAGCGATCTGCTGGATGTGCCCGGGTTTCAGCCCCTTGAACAACGGCAGTGCCGCCAGGATGGTCTCATGATTCTCCACGTGACACCTCCTTCGCTCGCTTGCCCTGACGCAGCGCGCGGGCCTCCTCGGTGATGTCAATCCCCGCCGGGCACCAGGTGATGCAGCGTCCGCACCCCACGCATCCCGAGGTGCCGAACTGCTCGTGCCAGGAGCCGAGCTTGTGGGTGAGCCACTGCCGGTAGCGCGCGCCGATGGACGAGCGCACGTTGCCGCCGTGGATGTAGGTGAAGTCCACCGAGAAGCAGGAGTCCCAGCGGCGCACCCGGCGGCTCGTCCCGGCCGCCAGGTCGGTGAAGTCCTCGGTGGTGACGCAGAAGCAGGTCGGACAGACCGACGTGCAACTGCCGCAGGCCAGGCAGCGCTCGGCGATCTCGCCCCAGCGCGGGCTCTCCAGGCTGCCGGCGAGCAGCTCGGGCAGGCCCGTGGTCTCCAGCGTGCGCCCCATCGTCCCGGCGGCGCGCCCGACCGCCGCCGCGGCCGCCGCCACGTCGCCGGCCGCGGCGGGCTCGGGCTGCAGCGAATCGAGCAGCTCGGTCCCGCGCTCGCTGCCGGCCTCGGCCACGAACACGTGCCGTCCGTCGGCGACGATCTCGGTGAGGCGGAGGTCGTGACCCTCACGCACCTCGGGCCCGGTGCCCATCGAGGCGCAGAAGCAGGTCCCGCCGGCGCGGCCGCACTGCACCGCGACCAGGAACGCGCCCTCGCGACGCTGACGGTAGACCGGGTCGCTCACCGCGCCGCCGAGCAGGACGCGATCCTGCCGGGCGATGGCCGCCAGCTCGCAGGCGCGCACGCCGAAGAAGGCCACCGGGCCTGCCGGCGGATCGCCGTCGAGCACCTGCAGCGCGCTCTTCTCGCTCCGGGCCCGCAGCAGGGTCACCGCCGCGGGATGGAGCGAACCCTTGGGGGAGGTCGGTCCGACCGTCCAGTCGAACAGGGCCGGGGACTCGGTGCGCTGCAGCCGGTAGCGGCCGGGAGCCTGCTCGTCGGTCCAGCCCGCCGGCAGGTCGCCCGCCGAGGAGACCTCGTCCCAGACGAGGCCGCCGTCGCGGGCCACCGGTCCCATGACCGTGTAGCCGCGCGCGCGCAGGGCCTCGAAGAGGCGGTCGAGGTCCTGGCGATCGATCGTGTACTGCCGTGCTGCCGCTGTCGGGCTTCTGTGCATGCGTTCCTCGAGCCTCGTGCGGGACCACCCGGGCCCCCCGGGACGCGGGCCCTCTGCCCGCCGCCGACGGTGCGGTCGCGCGGGCCAAGGCACAACGTGTGCCGCCCGCGAACCCCGCGAGACTACGCCATCGGCCGGGCGCGTGCCTACGACAAGTCCCTGCCCACCAACGCTCCGACGGACCGACGGGCGGCCGTCCGGGGCCGCCGGGAATGGCCGCCTGACGTGACTGTCGGAGCCGGGCGGCAGGCCCATGACGGTCCTGACAGGCCGGCGGCGGTGCCGGGTCGGTCACGTTCGGGGTTTGCCTGCCGCACGGGTGGGCGGTACCTTGCGCCGAGTCGTCGGGAACCGCATCCGCGCACCGCAACCCAGCGTTCAGTCCCTCGTGCACACCGGGAGGCCACATGCGCAGAATCACACTCCTGCTGCTCGTCGCCGTCGCCGCCGCGCTCGTCATCTCGACGCCGGCCGCGGCCGAACCGTCCGGCCAGTTCTTCTACGTCAGTCCGGTCGGCGGCTACACGTTCTTCCGCGACGCCCTCGTGCTGAAGGACAACCTCTACGTCGGCGGGCGCGTCGGCCACCAGTGCCTGCCGTGGTTCGGCATCGAGGCCGCCGGCGGCTACGTGCCGACCCAGGTGGACCAGGCGCCCGAGACGGACCTCAACTTCTGGCACGCCTCCGGCAATCTGGTCTTCACGCCGTGGCGGACGAAGTACGGCGCGCCCTACGCCTTCGTGGGCGGCGGTTACGACTCCTACAAGCTCAAGGACGCCGACGACGACGTGCACTACGGCACCACGGAGTTCGGCGCCGGCGCCCGTCTCTGGTTCAACGACATGCTCGGCGTCATGGTCGAGGGTCGCGCCATCACCGACTTGCCCAAGGACGATCTCTTCAAGAACGCCAAGATCAACGCCATCGTCGCCAGCGCCGGGATCACCCTGGCCTTCGGCGGCAAGCCGCGCGACACCGACGGCGACGGCGTGCCCGACCGCAAGGACAAGTGCCCGGCCACGCCGAGCGGCGCGCAGGTGGACGCCACCGGATGTCCGCTGGACACCGACGGCGACGGCGTCTACGACGGCCTGGACAAGTGCCCCGGCACGCCCAAGGGCGCGACGGTGAACGCCCAGGGCTGCCCGAGCGACACCGACGGTGACGGCGTCTACGATGGTCTCGACCAGTGCCCCGACACGCCGAAGGGCGCGACGGTGGACGCGAAGGGCTGTCCGCAGGACACGGACGGCGACGGCGTCTACGACGGTCTCGACCAGTGCGCGAACACGGTCGGCGGCTGCAAGGTG
>CAYNPF010000232.1:0-4287 GCA_964398895.1 uncultured bacterium | reverse complement strand
CATGTCCAGCGGACCGTTCCGGGTGCGCGCCTTCAGGTGCTGCTCCAGCGCGTCGCGCAGCAGCACGCCGGTGTCCACCTGGTCGCGGATGCGGGCGAGCGAATCGTAGTTGTCACCGCCCGAGGCCATGAAGTTGTTCACCGCCACCGCGTAGGTCCGGGTCTCCTCGAGGGCCGAACCGTCGGCCAGGCTCACCGCGGTCAGGCGCTGGCCCTCCGGGCGGGACAGGTCGAAGCGGTAGCGCAGCCCGCTCTGCTGCGACACCCGGCCGTGCGTCAGCCCGTCCTCGAGCAGGGCGCGGACCTGGGCCCCGGTGAGCTTCAGCACCACGATGGTGTTGTCGAACGGGATCACGTCGTAGACCGCGCCGCGGGTGACGGTCCCCGCCGCCAGGTCGGCGCGCAGGCCGCCGCTGTTGGTGAACGCCAGGTCGGCGTGGACGGCCGCGCGCATGGCGTCGGTCACCAGGTCGCCGAGCACGGATTCGCCGCCGCGGCTGCGGGTCAGCGCGCGGGCGTTCTCGCCGATCGGCGTGGCCGCCACCCGGGACACGCCCGCGTTCCAGCCGGCCAGCCGCACGGCCATGGCGCTGTCGGGCACGACCTCGTCGGCGAAGGTGGACTGCAGGCGGGCGCGGCGCTCGACCACGCGGCCGGCCACCGGATCCACGGTGAGGTCGCACACGCCGATCGCCAGCCCCTGCGAGCCGGGGATCATGACGGTGGCGCCGTTCGTCTCGCCCAGCACGTAGTTGTGACTGTGCCCGCCCATCCACAGGTCCACGCCGGGCACGCGGGACAGGCGGCCGAGATCGCCGTCCACGCGCCGCGCCGAGTCGAGCGCGCCGGGCGTGTGCCCCAGCTCGATGACGACCTGCGGGCGGAAGCGCTTGCGCAGCGCCGGCACCATCCGGGCGGCGGTCGCCGAGTCGTCGGCGAAGCGCAGGCCGGCGACGTTGCTGGCCAGCGTGACGTACGGGGTGCCGACGTAGGCCAGGCCGAGCATCGCCACCCGCACGCCGCGGCGGAGGAACAGCGTGTCGGCCCGCGCCCAGCGCGGCATCCGGCCGCTGTGGCGCTCCTGCAGGTTGGCGGCGAAGGCGCCGAAGTGCATCTCGTCCACCCGGCGCTGCAGCGTGTCGGCCGACCAGTCGAAGTCGTGGTTGCCGACGGCGATGCCCGCGTAGCCGAGCAGGTTCATGGCCTCGACCACCGGCCGGCCGTACTGCAGGTTCGAGATCATCGTGCCCTGGAAGGCGTCGCCGCCGTCGAGCAGGATCGTGCCCTCCGGGTTCTCGGCCCGCAGCTTCGCGATCCATGCCGCCAGCACCGGCTCGCCGCCGAGGGCGCGGCCGCTGGCGCGGTCCTTCCCGCCCGGCAGGAGCGCGCCGTGGAAGTCGGTGGTCTCGAGCACGCGCACGGTGGGGTAGCGCAGGTTGGCGACCATGCCCAGCACCTGCGCGAGCGTGAGGGTGTCGGGGTGGGCCGTCCGGGTGGCCGCGCCGGCGAGGCTCGTGCCGGTGAGCAGACCGCGGCGGAACGAGGCGGTGGCCGCCTCGTCGCCGAGGGCCAGGCCGGCGGCGCGGGCCGTGGCCACGCACCAGTCGGTGGCGTTGTCGAGCGAGGCCACGGCGAAGGGCTGGAACAGCTCCTGGGTGGCCTCGCGCCCGAGTACGCGGCGCTTGAGCAGGCCGTCGAGCCACGGCTCCAGCGGATCCGGCACGTCGGCGAAGGCGCCCGACAGTCGGGTCTCGCGCCAGCCGAAGGCGCGCGCCAGCCAGTAGCCGAGATCGGCGCGCCGCGCCGGCTCGTCGGGGAACAGGCGCAGGACCTCGTCGCCGGGCACGGCGCCCAGGCGCACGAGCCGGTCGAGCAACGGACGCTCGGGGCAGGGCGCGTAGTCGGGCAGCACAGTCCAGGCGTGGCCGGTGGCGCCGTCGAGAGTGCCGAGCCGGCGGACGTGGGCGGCCAGCGCCTCGCGGACGTCGGCTCCGTGCTCGAGCAGGCGCGGGGCCTTCGCGATCTCCTCGTAGCCGCCGCCGCCGTTCAACCGGTAGCTGTTGACCACGACCTTGAGCCGCCGGTCGGCGGCCAGCGGCTGCCCCTGCCAGGCCAGGTTCACGATGCGCTGCCCGGCCGGGCGGGTGAGGTCCACGTCGTAGCTGACGCCCTGCGCGCCGTCGAGGTTGTAGCCCGCGGCGCCGGGGACCAGCAGCGGTCGGTCGGCGGCGAAGGTGTAGTCGGCGAAGGCGCGCGCGGAGCGCTCGAGCACCTGGCGGAGCTGCTCGCCGGTCAGCTCGACGACCGCCAGCGTGTTGTCGTAGGGGTAGATCCGCAGCAGGTCGCGCCGGCTCACCGGCCCGGCGGGGATGACCGCCGCCGGATCGGGCAGGGCGGCCAGCGAGACGTCGGCGCCGGTGGCCTCGAGCTGGGCGGCGTGCAACAGGTCCCAGAGCGGTCCGGAGGAGGCCCGGCCGTGCGGCGAGCCGATGTCGCGCGCCGCCGTGCCGAGGCGCTCGGCGAGCGCGGCGCGGGCCGCCTCGTGGTAGGGAGCGGCGAAGTCGGCCAGCGCCGAGTCCACCGCCACCGTGTCGGTCACGGCCAGCGATTCGCCGCGGCGCAGCTCGAGCCGCCAGGGATCCCGGTCGCCGGCGCGGGTGAGCTCGACGTCCACGCGGCCGAGCGTGGTGCCGTCGTGCCCGGCCTGCACGACCAGCGGACCGGTCGGCGGGTTGGCGTCCACCCGGACCACATGGGTGTGGCCGAGGACGAGCACGTCCACGCCCTTCAGCTCGCGGGCCAGCCGGTAGCCCCAGTTCTCGTCGGGGGCGTCGCCCGAGCGCTCGACGCCGCTGTTCAGGTCGCGTTCCAGCCCGGTGTGGGCGACGACCACGACCAGGTCGCAGTGCTCGCTCTCGCGCAGGCGCCGGGCCTCGGCGTTGCCGACCTCGAGCGGCGAGAGGAAGCGCAGGCCGGCCACGCGGGCCGGGTCCTCGAGCGCGGGCACGGCCGGCGTGGTCAGGCCGACGATGCCGACGCGCACCATCCCCAGCACCTTCACGAGGGAGGTGCCGAAGGCGGGCCGGCCGTCGGCGCCCACGACGTTGGCGGCGAGCCAGGGAAAGCCGGCCGTCGCCCGGGCCGCCGCGAGGGCCGCGGGGCCCCACGAGAACTCGTGGTTGCCGACCGCCATGGCGTCGTAGCCCATGCGGCTCATCGCCGTCATCATCGGCTCGGGCCGCGCCCGCTCCCCGCCCTGGTAGGCGCTCTCGAGCGCGCTGCCCTGGATGGCGTCGCCGCCGTCGAGCAGCAGCACGGGTCGGCCCTCGGCGCGCGCCGCCCGGACCAGGGTGGCGATCCGCACCAGCCCGCGGGCGGCCGGGCGGTCGTTGGCGTAGTCGAAGGCCGTGAGCGACCCGTGCAGATCCGTGGTGTGCAGCAACGTGAGACGAGCGGTCTCGCCACGGGCGGCCGGAACGAGGCAGGAGCACAGCAGGAACAGACAGAGGACGACGGGCAGGTACCGCGATCTGGGAGTGCGCATGGTCCCCGGATGCTAGTCGTCCGGCGGGCGGGGGGCAACGCGAGTCGCGACCGCGCCGGCCCGCGAATCGTCGTTGACCGCGCCCGGGTCCGATCACTAGAGTGCCACCGTCTCCGCGTGCTCGTCGTCCCGACTCGGTCCCCGGAGGGTTCACGGTGGCCCGCGAAGAGCTGGGTGCCCGGGCGCACGGCGCCGGTGCCGTGCCCGAGTGGTTCTATCGGGAGGCTTTCGCCCGGGGGAACGACTGCATCTTCGGCCTCGACCCCCGGGACCGCATCGTTGCCGTCAATCCCGCCGCCTGCGCGCTGCTCGGCTGCGCCCGCGAGGATCTGGTCGGCCGTGACGCCACCGACCTCGTTTCCCCCGAGGACGTGCCGTCCGTGCGGAAGCGCTTCGTCGAGGCGCGGGAGCACGGACCGCTGTTCGGCGGGCGACGCCTGCGGCGTCGCGACGGCCGGCCGGTGGACGTGGAGTCCGCGCTGTACCCGCTGCCGGACGGCGGCCTGATCGTGGTCGCGCGGGACGTCGTGGACAGCCGGGCCGTCGAGGATCGGCTGCGGCGCTCCGAGAAGATGATGGCGGACATCATCAGCTTCCTGCCCGACGCCACCTTCGCCATTGACACCCGCGGCGTGGTCATCGCCTGGAACCACGCCATGGAGGTCATGACCGGCGTGGCGGCGGCGGACATGCTCGGTCACGGCGACCGGGAGTACGCGGTTCCCTTCTACGGCGAGCGCTGCC
>CAYNPF010000231.1:0-4326 GCA_964398895.1 uncultured bacterium | reverse complement strand
CGAAGTCCGGCAGCAGTGGTTGTGGGCCCTCTCGGCCTGCCTGTTGATCGGGCTGGCCGTCACGGTCGCCGTCCTCGGTCGCTCCAGTGTGCCGATGGATCGGAACGTCGTGCTGCCGATGGCGACGTTCCAGTTCGTGCTCGGCGGCCTGGTCGGGCTCGTCGTGCTGTTCGTCCTGCACGTGAGCGTCCAGCAGCGGCGCCTGCACCGCTGGGAGCAGGAGATCCAGCAGCGCAGCATGCACGAGGAGGTCCTGCGCGCCCGCCTCAACGAGCTGGCGGCGCTGCTCGAGGTGAGCGGCGAGCTGTCGCAGAAGCTCGACCTGCGCGCCACGCTGGAACTGGCGGCGCGTCGCCTGCTGCCCAGTCTCGAGGCCGACCACTCCTCGATCCTGCTGCTGAATCCGCGCTCGCAGGTGCTGGAGAGGGTGGCGTCGGTGGGCAAGCGCGCGGACGTCGAACACCAGGTCCCGGTGCGCCTCGGCGAGGGCGTGATCGGGCACGTCTTCGTCTCGCGCGAGATGCTGACGGTCGAGGCTCCCGAGGCGCGGGCCGTGCTCGGCCGCGAGCTGGGCCTCGCCGGCGTGCCCTGCTCGGCGATCTGCGTGCCGATCCTCTTCGACGGCGCCTGCCTCGGCGTCTTCTGCGTCGCCCGCGTGGACGTGAGCGAGCCGTTCACCGTGCTGCACGCCCGGGCGCTGCAGGTGCTGGCCAGCCAGTGCGGCGCCGCGGTGGTCCGCTACTTCCACTCGCGTCGCAGCTCCCGCGCCGCCTAGGCGGCGCCGCTCCGCCGGCCGCCGCGTCCGCGCGGCCGCGGGGCAGCCTCACTCGCCGCCGAGCGTGTCCTCGGGCGCCTCGTCGAGTCCGCCGGGCGACGTCGAGTCGGCCGCGGCCTCGCTGGTGTCCGCCGGGGCGTGGTACACGCCGCAGATGCGCGTCGGCGCCGTGCCGGGCAGGAAGGGCACGCGCATGGTCGGGCAGCCACTGCGCGGCAGCAGACCGGTCCACGGATCAATCCAGACGAGCTGCAGTGCGGCGTCGCCGGGGAAGGGCGCGGCGGGGAAGCCGCGCAGCATCTCGTTCATGATGCCGGCCCAGACCGGGATGGCCACGTCGGCCGCCGGCCGCTGCAGCGTCTGCGGCGTGTCGTAGCCGACCCACACGCCGGCGACCAGGTCGGGCACGAAGCCCACGAACCAGGCGTCCATGTAGTCGTTGGTCGTCCCGGTCTTGCCGCCCACCGGGCGCAGGAAGCCGTGCACGGCGCGCAGCGGGTAGGAGACGCCGAAGAGCACGACGTCCTCGAGCAGGCCGACCATCAGGTCGGCGGTCGGCTGCGGCAGGACCTGCACCGCCGGTGTCGCGTGCGGCAGGAGCTCGCGGCCGGCGCCGTCGCGCACCGCGCGCACCGGCGTGGGCTCGTGCCGCACGCCCCGCCCGGGGAAGACGGAGTAGGCGTCGGTGAGGGCGAGCAGCGTCGCCTCGTTGCTCCCGAGCCCGATGCTCGCCACCGGTTTGAGCTTGCCCAGGCCGAAGCGCTCGGCGTAGCGCACGACCTGGGGCGGACCGATGGTGTCCACCAGGTTGGCGGTGGCGACGTTCAGCGACTTGGCCAGCGCCTTGGCCAGCGTCACGGTGGGGTGGTACTCGCCCTTGTCGTTGCGCGGCCGCCAGGTGGTGTCGCCGACCACGAAGGTGCGGCGCTCGTCGCTCACCGTCGAGCCGGGATCGAAGTGCGGCGCGCCGCGGCCCGGGTCGAGCGCGGCGGCGTATACGATGGGCTTGATCGCCGAGCCGGTCTGGCGGTGGGCCTGGGTGGCGCGGTTGAACTCGCCGGCGCCGAGCGCGCGCCCGCCCACCACCGCGCGCACCTGGCCGGTCGCCGGCTCCAGCGCCACGAACGCGCCCTGGAGGTGCTGCCCGCCGCGGCCACTCCACCACTCGAGCGTGTCGAGGCCGGCGGCCAGGCCGCGCTCGGCCTGTTCCTGCCAGACCACGTCCAGCGTGGTGAAGATCGAGAGACCCCAGTGCTCGGCCGCGCCCGGCGGCAGGTGCTCGCCCAGGTACTGGCGCACGTAGCCGACGTAGCCGGGGAAACGCGCCGGGGGCGGGTCGCCGCGGCGCACGCGGATCGGCTCGAACCGCAGGTGCGCGGCGAGTCGCGGATCGAGCACGCCGGTCTCCACCATGTCGGCGAGGACGAGGTTGCGCCGGATCAGCGCGGTGTGCGGGTTGCGGAAGGGCGAGTAGGCGTTGGGGGCCGGGATGATGCCCGCCAGCAGGGCGGCCTGCGCGACGCTCAGCGACTCGACCGGGGCGTCGAAGTACCAGTTCGCGGCCTCGGCCACGCCGGCCACGCCGCCCGAGCCGCTCTGTCCCCAGTAGACCATGTTCAGGTACATCTCGAGGATCTGGTCCTTCGACAGCAGCGCCTCGAGCCCGACGGCGAGCAGCGCTTCGGAGAGCTTGCGGCTCCAGGTGCGCTGGCTGCCGAGGAACAGGCCGCGCGCCAACTGCTGGGTGATCGTGCTCGCTCCCTCGCGCACGCCGCCCGCGCGCACGTTGGCCACCACCGCGCGCAGGCCGCCGCGCAGGTCGAGCCCCAGGTGCCGGCGGAAGCGCCGGTCCTCGGAGGCCACGACCGCCTCGCGCAGCGAACGCGGGATGCGCGCCAGCGGCACCCAGGTGCGCAGCACGCGGTGATCGTCGGCCAGCAGCGCCACGGCCACCGGTTCGAGCCGGGCGGGATGCGCGGTGTCCGGCGCGGCGCCGCCGGGCAGCCCACCCAGGCGCTGCACGCCGGCCAGGTGACCCTCGGCGAGGCGCAGGCGCACGCGCTCGGGCCCGCCGTTGCCCTCGGGATCGCGGGCGGCGGCGAAGCCGCGCAGCACGATCTCGAAGCCACCGGGGACGGCGGCGTACTCGCCGGGCCGGGCGGGGGCGGAGGTCTCGCGATACTCGCGCTCCGCGAGGTGGGCGCGCAGGTAGCTCTCGGGCAGGGCCCGGCCGGGCACGAGGTCCACGCCGTCGGCGTAGATGCGCGAGGGGAAGGACCACGAAGGCCCGGCGGCGTGGCGGGCGTAGAGGGCGCGAACGCCGATCGCGAAGTGGATGAAGCTGAACACCGCGCCCAGCACGAGCAGGATGAGCACGGCGACATAGGCGCTGCGCAACGGCCGGGCGCGCGCGGACCGCCACAGGCGTGAGAGCGGCTCGAGAACGGAGCTCATGCGTGGATCCCGTGTTCCTCCGGCGGCCTCGGCGCGGCCCCGGCGGCGCCGGGCCGCGGGGGCATCGGCCCGACACACTAGCTGTTGACGGGCGGCAGCGCACGTCGCCCGGATGTTCGGTCCGTGCAAACCCGGTCGGGTTCCTGCGCCGGGGCCGCGCTCCGGGGGCGGCCCGCAAGTCCATGGCCCGCCACGTCCCGGCTCCGAATCTGCCGCGCGGGGCGGACTCGAGACAACGCGCGCGAACCGCTGGCACCAGTGGACTCATCCATAGGGTTGTCTGGCCGCTGGCGCCGGTGAGGCCGGCAGGAGGCACGATGAAGAGGCGTGAACGAAGCGGGTTCGCGGGAATGGACCGCGAGAAGCAGCGGGAGATCGCCCGACGCGGCGGGCGCGCGGCGCACCAGAAGGGCACCGCGCACGAGTTCTCCGCCGACGAGGCCCGGGCCGCCGGGCGCAAGGGCGGGGTGTCGGTGAGCCGGGATCGCGAGCACATGTCGCGCATCGGGCGCGCCGGCGGACTGCGCTCGCGCAGCGGCGCGCAGCGCACGGTAGCGCCGCTCGAGCCCGGTCCGGCCGCGCCATCGCCCGAGGAGCAGGCGGCGGCGGACTGACGCCGACGGGAACGATGTGCGCCGTGGTGGCCCGATTCCCCCGGCGGCGGCCAACGGTGAACGGCGCACGAATGGGGCTTGGCAGGAGACTGCCCGGGTAGCAGACTCGATCCCGGCGGCTCCTGCGGTCGCCACGATGCTCCCGACCTCGTTCCCCGGGTGACTCACCATGAGTCAGCGGCCCTCCTCTGGCCACGACCACCCGGAAGCCGGGGGCGGGTTGCCCCCGCCCGCGACCAGGACGATCCGCATCCTGTTCGTCTCCGATTCCGAGGACGATGTCGCCGTCGTCCTGCACGAGCTTCGCCGCGGCGGCTTCACTCCCGATCACTGGGTGGTGCGCGACGCCGCCTGCGAAGCGTTCATCGCCATCGGCTTCAACGAATCCTGCCTGCCCGAGGTGCGCCGCCTGATCGAGCATCAGGACCGCAACTTCCGCCTCTCCGTCATCAAGGCCTTGGGGGCCTGCGGCCTGAGCGCCGG
>CAYNPF010000230.1:0-4335 GCA_964398895.1 uncultured bacterium | reverse complement strand
GCGCTCGACGTCGTCGAGCACCAGCACGTCGGCGCCGGGCAGGCGCGCGGCCAGGCCCGCCGCGTCCGCGGTCTCCAGCGACAGGCCCGAGGCCGGCGAGCCCGCGGCGAGCGCGAGCTGCAACGGGGCGGGCGGACCGTCGGCGCGCAGCACGACGCGCAACGTGCCGGCGCGGCCGGCGGCGAAGACGCGCCGGTCGTCGAGCGGCAGCACGTCGCCGGGGATGACGGCGACGCCGCCGGCGCCGGGCAGGCGCGCCAGCGGCAGCAGCGTCGAGGTCGCGCCGCGTGGCGGCAGGCCGAGGAAGCCGCGCGCCAGCTCACCGCCCCCGGGCAGCTCGTGGGCGGCCACCGCGAGATCGCCGGGCACGGCGTCGTACGCGACGGCCGAGACGGTGAGCGCCAGTCCGTCCGCCGCCGGGGTGAGCGCGGCGTCGGTGAGCGCGACGTTGGTGCCGGTGCGGGGCGCGAGCGGGACGAGGAAGACGCGCGCGCGGTCCCACGGTCCGGGCGGCACCGTGGGCCGGCCGGCGGCGAAGCCGTCGGCCTGGAAGTCGGAGATCCAGAACAGCTCGCGGTTGAGCGAGTGGCTGGCGGCCAGCGTGCGGGCGGCCAGCGCCAGCGCCGCGTCGTGATCGGTGCTCCCCGCTCCGGCCTCGAGCGCCTGCGCCGCGGCGCGCAGCCGCGGCACGTCGCCATCGGGGCGTGCGGCCAGCGGGTGGGGGGCGCGGTCGTAGGGCACCAGCAGCAGCTCGTCCGCCGGGCCGAGCGTGGCCAGCAGGTCCTCGACCACGCGGCGCGCCCGCCGCGCCAGCGTGGGGGGCGTGCCCTCGCCGTCGGCCACTCCGGCGGCGCCCATGCTGCCGCTCACGTCCACCAGCACCACCACGGTGGTGGCCGCGGCGGGCGCGCGCGAGGGGCCGCCGCCGCGGGTGGCGGGCCGGGCCAGCGCCAGCGCCAGCGACGCCACCGCCAGCACCCGCAGGAGCAGCAGCAGCCACTGCTTCAGTCGCAGGCGGCGGATCTCGCTCTGGTTCACCTCGACCAGGAAGCGCAGCGAGGGGAAGGTGCGCTCGCGCGGGCGGCGCCGCGTGAACAGGTGGATGAGCACCGGGACGGCGGCGGCGAGCAGGCCGACGAGGAAGAGCGGATCGAGGAAGCTCACGGCAGCCTCGCCCGCTTCTCCAGGTAGGCGAGCAGCGCCTGGTCGAACGGGGTCCGGGTGTCCATGCGCACGTAGTCGATCCGGTGCTCGCGGCACTGCCGCCGGTACCGTTCGGTCCAGGCGTCGAGCCGCGCGCGGTAGCGGCGCGCAATCTCCCACGGCTCGGTGGTGAGCCGCGCACCGTCCTCGAGGTCCACGAAGGTGGTGCTGTCGGTGTAGGGGAAGTCCACCTCGTCGGGATCGAGCAGGTGGAAGACGACCACCTCGTGATGGTCGTGGCGGAAGTGCTGCAGCGCGGCCAGCACCACGTCGGGATCGTCCATCAGGTCGGAGCACAGCACGATCAGGCCGCGCCGCTTGATGCGCTCGGCCAGCTCGTGCAACGCCGGGCCGAGCCGCGTGGGCCCCTGTGCCGGCAGGGAGCCGAGCGTGCGCAGCAGGACGTCGAGGTGCGCGCCGACCGAGCGCGGCGGCACGTAGCGCAGCGGCCGGTCGGCGAACAGCATCAGGCCGACCGCGTCCTGCTGGTGCAGCATGAGCCAGGCCAGCGCGCCGGCCAGGCACTGCGCGTACTCGAGCTTGCTCAGCGCGGCGCGCGGCGAGCGGAACCCCATCGAGCCCGAGAGGTCCACGAGCAGGTGGCAGCGCAGGTTCGTCTCCTCGTGGTACTGCTTCACCAGCAGGCGGTCGGTGCGCGCCCACACCTTCCAGTCCAGGCTCCGCAGCGGATCGCCCGGCTGGTAGGGCCGGTGCTCGGCGAACTCGACGCTGAAGCCGTGGAAGGGCGAGCGGTGCAGGCCGGCGATGAAGCCCTCGACGACGAGCCGCGCCCGCACGTCGAGATGGGCGAGGCGGGCGACGATCGCCGGATCGAGCTGCGCGCGGTCGGCGGGCGGGGCGGCGGGGACGGCACGGGGCGGGGCGGGCATCTCAGTCCTTCCCGGCCGTCCAGACCATCAGGTCGGGCTCGATGTAGCCGCGCACCGACGAATCGTCGAGGGGGCGATCGTGGCTCATGACGGGTCCGCCTCGCGCACGCGCAGCACGAGCAGCGTGCGGTCGTCGTCGGGCCCGGCCCCGCCGGTGAAGCGGTCCACCTGCGCGAGCAGCCGCGCGGCGACCTCGCGGCTCGGCAGGTCCGGTGCGATCTCGCGCAGCGCGGCCGCCCGCCCGCTGCTCTTCGCCCAGAAGAACAGCGCGAACGGGACCGCCACGAGCACGGCGTTGCCCAGGGTGACGGCGAGGTCGCCCGCCGGGCCGCGGGGCCGGCGCGGGTGGCGGACCCGGCGCGGGCTCATCCCGTCCTCCGGCCGCGCCAGGCCGCGTACACCGGGAAGCCGAGGGCGGCGACGATCACGCCGGCGGCGGCGCGCCAGCCGCTGGCCGCGAGGTCGGCGACGACGATGGCAACGGTGGCGAGGATGAACAGCGCCGGGGTGAGCGGGTAGAGCGGTGTGCGGTAGGCGGCCGCCGCGGGACGACCGGCGCGGCGTCGCTGCACGAACAGCGCCGCGGTGGTCACGCCGTAGAAGAGCCACATGGTGGTGACGAACCACCCGGAGACGTCCTCGAACGAGCTGGCCACCCACAGCCACAGGCAGGCGAGCGCCGCCTGCGCCCACAGCGCCCGGTCGGGCGAGCCTCGGCGCACGTCCACGTGGGCGAGCGGGCGCCAGAGCAGGCCGTCGGCGGCCATGGCCAGCGTGACGCGAGGACCGGTGAGGATGGCGCCGTTGACGGTGCCGAAGGCGGAGACGGCGACCAGCACGGCCAGCGCGCGGCGGCCCGGCGTGCCGAGCAGGCGCCCCATCACCTCCGCGCCCACCACCGGGCAGGCGGCGACCCCGGCGGGCGAGAGCACGCGGAAGTAGGCGAGGTTGGTGACGACGTAGACGGCGATCACCAGCAGCGTGCCGCCGATGATGGCGATCGGCAGGTTGCGCCGCGGCGCGACCACCTCGCCGCCCACGTAGGTGGCGTCGGTCCAGCCGTCGTAGGCGAACAGCACCGGGATCATCGCCAGCGCCAGGGCCAGCGGCAGCGGTCGTGCCGGCGCGGGCGTGGCGGCGATCGCCGCGGACGCCGCCCCGTGCGGCAGCAGGAAGGCGGCGGCGCACAGCGCGGCGATGCCCAGCAGCTTGAGCGTGGTGAGCAGCGCGGCGGTGCCCGCGCCCTCGCGTACCCCCACCGCGTTCACCGCGGTGAGCAGCAGGATCGCCGCGGCCCCGACCGGCAGTCGCGCCGCGACCGGCAGGCCGACCGCGTCGCAGAAGTAGCCGGCGAAGACGATGGTGATGGCGGCGATCAGCGTCGGCTTGATGACCCAGAAGTTGGCCCAGCCGAAGGCGAAGGCCCAGGCGTCGCCGAAGGCGTCGCGGATGAACACGTAGAGCCCGCCGGTGCGCGGCCGCGCCACCGCCAGCTCGACGAGCGCCAGCGAGCCGCACAGCGAGAGCAGGCCGCCGAGGATCCAGGCGGCGATCGCCGCGGGGGCGCCGTCGAGCAGCCGCGCCACCGAGTTCGGCGACTGGAAGATGCCGGAGCCGACGATGTTGCCGACGGTGATCGCGGTGGCGGCGTAGAGCCCGATCTGGCGCTGGAGTTCCGGCTCGAGGCGGCTGGCCATCGGCGCTCCGCTACTCCGTCGGCACGCTCCGGAGCAGCTCCTGGACGATACGCTCGGGCCGGACACCCTCCGCCTCGGCCGTGAAGTTCGTGATGATGCGGTGGCGCAGCACGGCGGGGGCCACGGCCTGCACGTCCTCGATGCCGGGCGCGAAGCGGCCGCGCAGCACCGCGCGGGTCTTGGCGCCGAGCACGAGGTACTGCGAGGCACGCGGTCCCGCGCCCCACGACACCCACTGGCGCACGAAGTCCGGCACCGTCCCGTTCGACGCGCCGCTCGAGGCGGCCGAGGGCGCGCGCGTGGCGCGGGCGAGCCGCACGGCGTAGCGCACGACGTGCTCGCCGGCCGGGACCCGTCGCACGAGCCGCTGCAGCTCGAGGATGTCGGGACCGCCGAGCACGCGCTCGAGCGTGGCCGCGTAGGCGGAGGTCGTGGTGGCGACCACGCGCTCCTCCTCCTCGGCGCCGGGGTAGTCCACCAGGACGTTGAACATGAAGCGGTCGAGCTGTGCCTCGGGCAGCGGGTAGGTGCCCTCGAGCTCGATC
>CAYNPF010000229.1:0-4349 GCA_964398895.1 uncultured bacterium | reverse complement strand
GATCGGCAGGTAGTGTTTCGCCTTGCTCGCCGCCACCGAGAAGCGCGGGTCCACGACGATGACGGTGGCCCCGCTGCCCACCGCGTCGGCGAACTCCTGCGCCTGGGTGTTGTGCATGTTCTCGCCGAGGTGCGAGCCGAGCAGGGCCAGGCAGCGGGCGTTGCGGATGTCCGTCCGCTCGGGCGAGCCGACCTCCTCGCCGAAGGTGAGCGCGAAGCCGGCGTCGCGCGGGCCGCGGCACTGGGCGTAGGAGGGGGCGGCGAGATTCGGGGTGCCGAAGGCGCGCAGCGTGTGCTTGAGGAAGTTGCCGCCGATCCCGTGCGAGAACAGCGCCATCGCCTCGGGGCCGTAGCGGTCGCGGATCTCCTTCATGCGGCTGGCGACGAGGTCGAGCGCCTCGTCCCAGGTGACCGTCACCCACTCCTCGGCGCCGCGGACCCGCCGGCGCACCAGCGGCGCGCGCAACCTCCGGGGATCGTCGTGCGCTGCGATCCCACCGGTGCCGCGCGGGCAGAGCCGGCCCTCGGAGAGGGGATCGTCCGGGTTGCCCTCGATCTTCCACAGCCGTCCGTCCCGCAGCGAGGCGATGGCGCCGCACTTCCAGAAGCAGACGTCGCAGAAGGTGGGCACGGTGCGGACCGTTCCGGTCCGCTCCGCCATCCCGGAGATCTCCGGGCGCAGGGGCGGGGTGGCGCCGGCGGCCGCCGCGGCGCCCAGGCCGGCGGCGGAGAGCTGGAGGAAGCGCCTTCGCGTCAGGTGCGGCATCGCTCGAACCTCGCGTCCCCCCGCGGTCCGGAGGGTGGTGACGTTCGCGGGCGGGCATCCGCCCGGAATCGCATCGCAACGGCCACGATCGGACGTGCGGCACGACCCGCGCGCACGGCGTTCGGCGCGGCAGTGTACGACATCCGCCGCCGGGATTCCCAGCCGCGGCGGAACGTCCGGCTGCGGTATGCTGCCGCGACGATGGCGATCACGCTCGGGATCCTGCTGGCCGGTGGTCGGGGCACCCGGTTGGGCCTCGGTTGGCCCAAGGCGCTGGTGTCCCTGGCGGGTCGGACCCTGCTCGAGCGCGCGCAGGACATCCTCGGCCCGGTGTGCGACGAGGTGATCGTGGTCGCGCCCGCGGCACTGGGCCTTCCCGTGCCGGAGATCGCGCGGATCGCCGACCCGCCGGGTGGCGAGGGGCCGCTGGCCGGCCTGGTGGCCGGGCTCGGCGCCCGCTCCTTCCAACGGGCGGTCGTGCTGGGCGTGGACTTCCCGCTCATGCGTCCGGCGCTGCTGGTCGGCCTGGCCGACCTGCTGCCCGGCCACGCGGCCGTGCTGCCGCTGGCGGCCGGGATGCCGCAGCCGCTGGCTGCCGTCTACGCGCCCGAGGCGGCGAGCCGGCTGGCGGCCTCGTGGTCGGCGGGGGAGCGCTCCGTGATGCGCGCGGTGGCCCAGCTCCAACCGCACCTCGTGCGCGACGATGTCCTCGCCGGGCTCGACGGCGGCCCGGAGTGCTTCCTCAACGTCAACGGGCCCGCCGACCTGGCGCGGGCGGAGGCGCGGCTGCGGGGCTGAGGGCCGCCACGCGCTCGAGGTAGGCGCTCATGTCGAACTTGCGCTTGAGCCCGGCCGCGTTCATGTAGCGCACGAGGCCGAACACGGGCCGCTCGGCCCAGGGCCGGTCGTGCTTGCCGAACACCCACGCCACCCCGGCGCAGCCGTTGGGATCGCGTCCATCGAGCTGGTAGCGGTCGTTGAGGCGCAGCGCGATGCGGAACGCCCGCTCCGGGCCCTCCGTCCACTCCAGGATCTTCTTGCCCCAGTACATGCGCAGGTAGCCGGGCATCGAGCCGGTGCGGACCAGCTCGGTCTGGGCCGCGTTCCAGTAAGGGTCGTGCGTGCGCGCCGCCTCGAGCTGCCGCGCCGTGTAGAGATGCTCGCGCGGGTCCCGCGCGTGGGCGAGCAGGGTGGCGCGGCACCAGGCGGGCAGCACGGCGAAGCGATCGTAGCTCGCGTTGTAGAGCGCCATGTTCATGCCGAGTTCGCGCCGCACGATCAGCTCCTCGAGGAAGGCGCGGGCGCCGGCGCCCCGGCGACGACGCACCGCCAGCGCGATCCGCAGCGGCGAGACATGGCCGAAGTGCAGGTACGGACTCAGGCCCGACTGGCCGCGGAGCCCCGGGTCGTTGCGGTCCCCGGCGTAGCGGGCCAGCCGGCGATCGAGGAACGCGCGCAGGCGCGCGGCGGCGGCGCGGGAGCCGCCGCGCGCGCCGGGCACGGGCGGCACGCTCGCGTCCACGCCCAGTTCGCGCAGCAGCGCCGGGACGTCATCGAGCGCGAGCCCGCACGGGGGCCGCGCCAGCGGCCGGGTGCGCAGCGGCGTCTCGCGCAGGGGCACGAGGAAGCGGGGCAGGAGTCGCGCGAGGCGCGGCCGCAGCGTCGCGGCGGAATACGCCTCGCGATCGCTGGCGGTCTCGACCGGCACGACCACGTCGCTCTCCACCTGCACCAGCAGGCGCGGGATGGCCGCGGCGGCCCGGTCGCGCCACTCGCGCTGCACGCGCAGGTAGCCGCGGTCGGTGACCACCAGGCAGGCGTCGCGGGCCAGCCCGGCGGCCACCACGTCGGGTCGGCCTCGGCGCACGACCAGCGGGATGCCGCGACGCGCGAGCGCCTCCTGCACGTCGCGCAGGCCCTCGAGCAGGAAGGTGTAGTGGCGGGCGTTGGCCCCGGGGAAGTCGTCCGTCAGGCCGAAGCCGGCGAGCACCGGACGGCCCAGCTCGTTGGCGCGGCGCACCGCGAACTCGAGCGCGTGGTTGTCCTCGGCCCGACAGGACGCCTGCATCCAGTAGAGCACGTAGCGGCCGGCACGGACGTTACCGTCGTTCAACCTCCGGACGCGCTCGTCCTGGATCACGGTGTCGCCTGGGGGGTGCGGACGAGCCGGGAGATGTCGTAGTGCTGCGCCCGCAATCGCTCGAGGATGCCCGCGTACACCTCGGGCGCCAGCGTCGGCGTGCGGCTCAGGATCCACAGGTAGCGCCGGCCGGGGTGACCGACCACGGCGTACTCGTAGTCGCGGCCGAGGTCCACGATCCAGTAGTCGCCCCAGAACGGCCGGAAGAAGCTCACCTTGAGCTTCGCGTTGCTCGTCGGGTCCACGACCCTGGCCCGTCCCTTCGCCGTGGTGACCTTCCCGTCGAGGGAGCCGCGGGCGCAGCGGTTCAGCACCTCGACCGTGCCGTCGGGGCGCAGCGTGTACGTGGCGGTCGTCCCGGTGCAGCCCTTCTGGAAGCGCTGCGGGAAGCTGGCGATGTCGTACCAGGTTCCCATGTAGCGCTCGAGGTCCACGTGGGGCACCGTCTGCAGCGGCGGCAAGCCGGCGCCTTCGGCCAGGGCGGGGCCGACGAGCAGCAGGGGCAGCACGAGGCCCGTTCGGCGCAGCAGCGTGGTCATGGTCTCCTCGCGTGGGGGGATGCCAGGGGATGCACTACCGCTACGATGCAGCCGGCCGCCGGGGGATGCGACGAGGTCGTCGTCGTTGTACCGCTCAGCCGCCCAGCGTCTCCAGCCGCGACCGCAACGCCTCGATCTCCTCGAGCAGCTCGAGCGCGAGGGCCGCGCCAGCCGGGTTCACGCCCAGGTCGCGTCGCAGGTCGGAGGCCACCCGCACCCGCCGCACCTGCGTGTAGGCGAAGCGCCAGGCCGTCGGCTCCGCTCCGCTCGGCGTCAACGCCCCCTCCTCGACGAGCTCGAGCACGAAGCTGGTCTCGACGCCGCAGGCGCGGCAGATCTCCTCCAGCGTCAGCTCGACCGGTTCCCCGGGACCGGTGGCTTCCGGCGGCCGATCGGCGTCGTGGGCCATGGTCAGACTCCCAGCTTCGCGCGCGGGTGGAAGGCGCCGAAGCGCGCGGCCATGTCGCGATAGAAGGCGCGGTCCGCCTCGTCGTCGGCGGGGGGCAGGACGATCCGGAGCGTGACGTAGAGGTCGCCCGGCGGCTGCGCCGGGATGCCGCGCCCCTTGAGCCGCAGCCGGGTGCGCTCGGCCGAGCCGGGCGGGATCTTGAGCTCGACGTGGCCGTCGGGCGTCGGCACCCGCACCGTCGCGCCGAGGGCGGCCTCCCACGGGGCCACCGGCAGGTCGAGGTGCACGTCGCGCTCTTCGACCCGGTAGAGTGGGTGCGGCTCGAAACCGATCTCGAGGTAGAGATCTCCGGCGGCGCCCCGGCCCACGCCCGGCCCGCCCTGGCCGGCCAGCCGCAGCACCTGCCCGGCGTGCAGGCCACGCGGGATGTTCACCTCGAGCTTGCGCTCGTGCAGCGTCACGCGGCCGTGCGCGTCCGTCTCGGGTACCTGCAGGA
>CAYNPF010000228.1:0-4362 GCA_964398895.1 uncultured bacterium | reverse complement strand
GCGCGCGCCGCGCTGATGCTCACCGACCGCGACATCGCGGTCAACATCACGCTGTCGACGGCCATGTTCATCCTGCAGGAAAACGAGAGGCTCCGGGAGGAACTGGGACTCTCCCCGCATCTGGTGACGTATCGCATGGCACGGCTCTGCGACATCCACTACGGCATCACCACCTGCATGGTGCACCACTGCAACTTCAACAAGTTCCACGTCCGCGAGATCGCCCAGGCCAACGAGGCGGCCGGGACCACGATGATCGTGGCGATCGGCGGCCAGGACCGGAACTACGTGGCCGAGGCGCTCGACGAGCCCGAGGCGGCGATCGCCCGCCTCGACGCGGCGGTGGCGATGCCGGGGCTGGAGCGCACCGGCTTCTGCCCGGGCCCGGACCAGTTCTTCTCGAACAGCCGCGCCATGCTGGTGCCGCTCAAGCGCTGGGCGCGCGAGCACGGCACGCTGTTCCACATCCACAGCGCCGAGGAGCCGAAGACCACCGCCTGGTTCACCGCCGAGATCGAGCCGGGGCTGAGCGAGGTGGAGTTCGCCGAGTCGCTCGGCATCCTCGACGGCGACACCGTGCTGGCGCACCAGGTGAACTGCGGTCCGCGCGACGTCGAGATCCTCGCCCGCACCGGGACGAAGATCGTGCACAACCCGCTCGCCAACACCATCCTCGGCTCCGGCATGCCACCGGTGGTCGAGATGATGGCCGCCGGCGTGCCGGTGGCCATTTCCACCGACGGTTCGGGCTCGGCCGACAACCAGAACATCCTCGCCGCGGCGCGGCTGGCCTCGCAGTACCAGAAGGCGCGGCGCCAGGACGCCACCGTGCTGAAGTCCCAGCAGCTCCTCGAGATGATCACCAGCGTGCCGGCCTCGTTCCTGCGGCAGGACCAGGGCGAGCTGGCGCCGGGCAAGCGGGCCGACTGGATCCTCGTCGGGCTGGACCGGCCCAACCTGACGCCGACGCGGCTCGACAACGTGATGGAGAACCTCATCTGGGCGGCGGATGGCGGCGAGGTGGACGCGGTGGTCTCGCGCGGGCGCGTGCTCAAGCAGGACGGGCACGTGCTGCCCTTCGCCGACGGGACGCGGCCCGGCGAGATCCTTGCCGCGGCCCAGCGGCTCTCCGAGCTGTTCGCCGAGTACCGGCGCACCGCGCCCGAGCTGAAGGGCACCGGCGCGCACCGGTAGGGTCGTGCACGTCACCGCCGTGCTGCTGGCCGCGGGCTCGTCACGCCGCTTCGGTGCGCCCAAGCTGCTCGCGGCCTGGCGGGGCCGGCCGCTGTGGGAGCACGCGCTGGCCGCGCTGCTCGCCGCACCGGCGGTGAGCGAGACGCTGGTGGTGGTGGCGCCGACCTTCACCCCGCCGCTGCCGCCCCGCTGCCGCCTCGTCGTCAACCCCGATCCCGACGAGGGCATGGGCGGCTCGCTGCGCGTCGGCGTGCGCGCCGCGTCGGCGGCGACCGAGGCCTTCCTGGTTGCGCTGGCCGACATGCCGTGCGTGCCGCCGGGTCTGATCGGCGAGCTGGTCGCGTGCTATCGTGCGGGGGAGCGGCCGATCGTGGTGCCAATCCACCGCGGCCGGCGCGGGCACCCGGTGCTGATCGGCGCGGCCCTGCGCGGCGAGCTGGAGGCGCTGCGCGGCGACGTCGGGGCGCGGGAGGTGCTGGCCGCGCACGCCGAGAGAATCGCCACGGTCGCGACCGACGATGACGGCGTGCTGTTCGACGTGGACGTGCCGGGCGACCTCGACGCGGACGGGAGGGCCTGAGCGGGATGCGCGAGAAGGTGCTTATCAAGGGCGCGGGAGAGCAGGCCTCGGCCACGGCGCACCGGCTGTTCCGGGCCGGCTACCGCGTGCTGATGACCGAGCTGGCGCGGCCCACCGCCATCCGCCGCAGCGTCGCCTTCTGCTCGGCCGTCTACGAGGGCGTGATCGAGATCGAGGGCGTGCGCGGCGTGCTCTGCCGGCCCGAGGACGTCGAGGCGCCGCCGACCGGCGAGTGGCCGCACATCCCGGTGTGCGTGGATCCCGGCAGTCGCATGGTGCACCGCTGGCGACCCGACGTGATCGTGGACGCGCGCATCCTCAAGACCAACCTCGACGACTCGATGAGCGACGCGCCGCTGGTGATCGGCCTCGGTCCCGGCCTCATCGCCGGCCGCGACGTGCACTACGCGATCGAGACCATGCGCGGGCACGACCTTGGCCGCATCATCACCGCGGGGCCCACCTCGTGCGACACCGGGCGGCCCGGTGAGATCGGCGGTTTCACCATCGAACGCCTGCTGCGCTCGCCGGCCGATGGCGTGTTCACCAGCCCGCGGCGCATCGGCGACCGGCTGGCCGCCGGCGACGTGGTCGCGCACGTGGCCGGCGTCGAGCTGCGCGCCCGCATCGCCGGCGTGCTGCGCGGCCTGCTGTGGCCCGGGCTCGAGGTGACCAGCGGCTTCAAGGTCGCCGACGTGGACCCGCGCAACGACCCGGCGCTGTGCCGCACGATGTCGGACAAGTCGCGCACCATCAGCGGCAGCGTGCTCGAACTCGTGGTGGCCCATGCCGGCCGGCCCCGTCCCGGCGCTGCCTGAGGCCCTCGGCCTCGGCCAGCACCGCACCGCCTACCTGATCGGCGGTGGCGGCAAGACCACGCTGATGTTCACCGCCGCCCACGCGCTGGCCGCGGCCGGCCGCACCGTGCTCACCACCACCACCACCCGCATCCTCTGGCCGCGGCCGGACGAGTCGGCCTGCGTGGTCTCGGGGCGCGGGGCCGCGGAACTGCTCGAGCGGCTGCGGCCCGCCTTCGTGGCGCACCGGCACGTGACCGCGGTGGCGCCCGATCCCGACCAGGCCGGCAAGGTCGCCGGCCTGGCGCCCGAGGTGCTCGACGCGCTGGCGGCGGCCCGGGTGGCCGATCACGTGCTGGTCGAGGCCGATGGCTCGGCCGGCCGGCCCCTCAAGGCGCACCTGCCGCACGAGCCGGTGGTCTCGGCGCACGCCGGTCTGGTGATCGCGGTGGTGGGAGCCGGCTGCCTCGGCGCGCCCATGGACGACGCGCACGTGCACCGCGCCGCGCTGCTGCGCGAGCGGCTGGGGCGGCCCGCGGAGGCGACGGTCACCGCCGCCGACGTGGCGGACATCCTGCTGCACCCGCAGGGCTGGTTCGAGCGGGTGGCTGCGGGCAGCGAGGTGATCGTGCTGGTCAACCAGGCCGACACGCCGGCGCGGCTGGCGGCGGCGCGCGAGATCGCCGCGGCGCTGCGCGAGCGCGACCGGGCCGGCCGGCTGGCGCGCATCGTGGTCGGCGACGTGCGCCGCGGGAGCTTCGTGATCGCCGGCTGACCGCGGGGAAGCGGTTGCGCGGCCGGGCCCGCGCCCCTACGATGCGCCCCGGTCACCGTCCGTCCACGGCAGGGCCACGGGACTCCCATGCTGAACTGGATCTGGGCCGCGTTCTTCCTGGTCGCCTTCGCCGCCGCCATCGTGCAGGCGGTGGTGTTCGGGCGCGTCGAGGTCTTCCACGACGTCGTGCTGTCGCTGTTCGACTCGGCGAAGACCGGCTTCGAGGTCGCCCTCGGCCTGACCGGCGTGATGAGCCTGTGGCTCGGTCTCATGCGCATTGGCGAGAAGGGCGGCGTGGTCGAGGCCATCGCCCGCGCGGTCGGGCCGCTGTTCCGCCGCCTGTTCCCCGGCATCCCCGACGGGCACCCGGCCTCGGGGGCGATGGTGATGAACCTCTCGGCCAACGCGCTCGGGCTCGACAACGCCGCCACGCCGCTCGGCCTCAAGGCGATGCGCGAGCTGCAGACGCTCAACCGCCAGCCCGACCGCGCCACCGACGAGATGATCCTGTTCATGGTCATCAACGCCTCGTCGGTCACCATCCTGCCCATGACCATCTTCACCTTCCGCGCGCAGCTCGGGGCCAAGGACCCGACCGACGTGTTCGTGCCGATCCTGATCGCCACCTACTGCAGCGACATGACCGGCCTGCTGGTGACCGCGGCGATGCAGCGCATCCGCCTGTGGAACCGCGTCGTGCTCGGCTGGATCGGGCTGCTCACCGCCGCGGTGGCCGGCATGGTCTGGTATTTCTCGCGCCTCGACGCCGCCACGGTGAGCCGGCAGTCGGGCCTGCTGGCCAACGCCCTGCTGCTGGCGGTGATCATCCTGTTCCTGGCCGCCGGGGCGCGGCGCAAGGTGCCGCTCTACGAGACCTTCGTCGAGGGCGCCAAGGAGGGCTTCCAGGTCGCGATCGGCATCGTGCCCTACCTGGTGGCCATCCTGGTGGCGGTCGGCGCGCTGCGCGCCAGCGGCGCGCTCGATGCGCTCCTCGGCGCGATCCGCGCCGGCGTGGT
>CAYNPF010000227.1:0-4383 GCA_964398895.1 uncultured bacterium | reverse complement strand
CCACGCGGCGGATCTCGCACTTCATGATCTTCTGGCTGCCCATGACACGTACCTCCCCGGGAGAGCGGCTGGCTGACCGGCGAACCGGCACGTCACAGTCATCCTAGGCCGGGCACGGCGCCGGGTCAATGGTCTCGATGCCTGCAAGTGCCTGTCACGCAGCGGACTGGCGGCAACGCCATCGAGTCGCTCCGGACAGCGGAAGGCTTGACAGCCCTCGACCGCGGAAAGTAGTTTCGGGCTGCTCCGCCCGCCGGTAGTACCTGTCCGCAGCAGTGAGTGGGGAACGGGATGTCTCGACTCGTCTACGGCTGGCTCACCGCCCTCATCGCCGGCATGCCGCTCGCCCTGGGCTACGCCCTGGCCGACCTCCTGACCGAGGTGCATTACCGTTTCTTCCCGGCCCGCCGGCACGCCGTGCTGACCAACCTGGCCGTCATGATGCCCCGGGCCACCCGACGGGAGCGGATCCAGGTCGCCCGGCGCATGATGCGGAGCTACAACCGCATGATGTTCGAGTTCTTCCGGCTCCCCCACCTCACCCGGAGGGATCTGTTGTGCTCGGTGGAGGTGGTCGGGCGGGAACACCTGGAGCAGGCGGTCGCGCGCGGCCGCGGGGTCATCCTCACCTGCACCCACATCGGCAACTGGGAGCTGGCGGCGGTGGTCCTCGCCCACTGGGGCTACACCGTCCACGCCGTGGCCGGGGTGCAATTGAACCGCTGGCTGGGACCGGCGATCCGCGAGACCAAGCTGGAGCTGGCGATCCACACGATCGCCCCCGAGGACGGCTTCCGCAAGCTGCTCCGGGCGCTGGAGCACAACGACCTCGTGGCCCTGATGGTGGACGGCGACATCTACACCCACGGGGTCCCCGTGGAGTTCTTCGGCCGCGAGATGCGCTTCCCGGCCGGTCCCGGCGTGCTCGCCCAGCGCACCGGCGCCCTCGTCATCTGCGGCTACTGCGAGCGGCTCGAGCCGGGCCGCTTCCGCGTCGTCATGGAACCCGCCCTCGATCCCGCGCGCTTCCCGCATACCGCGGCGCTCAACGCCGCGGTGGCCGCCAGTTCCGAGCGGCACATCCGGTCGCACCTCGATCAGTGGTGCATCTTCCGGCCCATGTGGGAGACCTCCCCCGCCGCCGAGTCCGAGACGGCCGGGGCCGCGCGGAGCGTCGAGGCGTGAGGATCGGGATCGTCTCCCAGTCCTACTACCCGCGCTACGGCGGCGTGACCGAACACGTCCACCACACCGCGGTCGAACTGCGCCGCCGTGGCCACCAGGTGACCATCATCACCAGCCACTTCCGCCGCGGCGAGGCGCCCTCCGACTGCGAGGTCGAGCGCATCGGCTACAACCTGTTGATCCCCTTCAACGGCGCGTTCGTGGACCTGGCGGTGGGCATCCGCCTGCGCAGCCAGTTGCGCGGCCTGCTGCGCCGGCACTGCTTCGACGTCCTCCACACCCACGCGCCGCTGGTGCCGACGCTGCCCCTCATCGCCGTCGAGACCGCCGACTGCCCGCAGGTCGGCACCTTCCACACCACCAGCGGCCCCAGCAAGCTCATCGAGGCCTTCCAGGAGAAGCTGGCGCGGCGGATGAACCGGCTCGACGCCCGCATCGCCGTGTCCGAGACGGCCCGCGACTTCGTGGCCCAGTACTTCCCGGGCGACTACGTCATCATCCCGAACGGCGTGGACACCGAGCGCTTCCACCCCGACGTCGAGCCCTTCTGCGAGTGGCGCGACCCCGACCGGGTGAACCTCCTGTTCGTGGGGCGCCTCGACCCGCGCAAGGGCGTGCAGGTGCTGCTCGACGCCATGCCCGAGGTGCTGGCCCGCACGCGCGGCCGGGCGCGGTTGCTGATCGTGGGCGACTCCTACCTGCGCCGGCGCTTCGAGGCCTCGGTCGCCCCGGCGGCCCGGGAACACGTGCGCTTCCTCGGCCACGTCTCGAGTCACGACCTGCCCCGCTGGTACGCGACCGGGGACGTCTTCGTCTCCCCCGCGCTCGGGCACGAGAGCTTCGGCATCGTGCTGGCCGAGGGCATGGCGGCCGGGCGCGCCGTGGTCGCCTCCGACATCCCCGGCTACCTCAGCGTCGTGCAGCCCGGGGTGAACGGCCTGGTCTCGCCGCCCGGTGACGTGCCGGCCCTGGCCGCGACCCTGGCCGGGCTGGTCGAGGATGCCGACCGGAGGAACGAGCTGGCGCGCAACGGCCGCGCGCGCGCGCTGGAGTTCGCCTGGCCGCGGGTGACGGACCGCATCGAGGCCGTCTACCGCGACGTCCTCGGCCGGCCGCGGCCGGAGCGCGCCGCCGGCGCCGAAGCGTGAGCGTCATGTCCGCCGGGGATGCGGAACGCCCGCTGCTCCGCCAGCCGAACTTCCTCGCGCTCATCGGCGGCCAGCTCATCTCCATCTCCGGCGAGCGCCTGACCCTGGCGGCGCTCTACGGCCTGCTGCTCCAGCACACCGGGAGCTTCGCCCAGCGCGGCCAGTCCTCCCTGGTCCTCTGGATGCTGGGGATGGCCCAGCTCCTGCCGGTGCTCATGTTCTCCCCCTTCGCCGGGGCCTGGGTGGACCGCCGGAACCTGAAACGGGTGATGGTGGTCTCCGACACGCTGCGCGCCCTGCTGGTCGTCCTCGTCCCCGCCTGCTACCTGGCCACGCACAGTGTCTGGCCGGTGAACCTGCTGGTCTTCCTGCTCTTCACCTGCAACGTGGTCTTCCTCCCCGCCAAGAGCGCCATCACCCCGGAGATCGTGCCGCCGGACCAGCTCCTGCTGGCCAACGCGCTGCTCGCCGGAGCCGGCGTGGCCGGGACCGTGGTGGCCGTGGTCGGCGGCTGGGTGGTGGACCACTGGGGCTGGGCGCCGGCGCTGTACATCAACGGCGTCACCTACCTGGTGTCGGTCGTCTCCCTGCTGCTCATCCGCTACCGGCCGGTCGCGCACGCCGCGGCCCAGGAGCAGCGGGTCTCGGCCCGCGGCTACCTGCACGAGGTCGCCGAGGGCTGGCGGCTGGTGCGGAGCACGCCGGCGCTGGTCCTGGCGCTCACCGCGCTGGGCGCGGTATGGGCCGGCGGCGGGGTGGCGCACGTGACCGCCACGCAGCACATCGCCCGGGCCGCCGGGGCGCTGGCGGGCACCGAGCGGATGATGGCGCTCATGGCCGTGGTCGGCGTCGGCAGCGCCCTGGGGATCTGGTGGCTCAACGCGCGCGGCCGGCACTACCCGCGCCACGCCGTCCTGGCGGTGGGCCTCGTGCTGGCCGCCAGCGGGCTGGCCTGCTTCGCGGTCTCGACGCGCTTCGCGGTGTTCGCCGCGGCCGCGCTGCTGATCGGTCTCGGCGCGGCCCCGGCCTTCGTCCTGCCGGAGACCATGCTGCAGCAGGGCACCGGGACCCGCCAGCGCGGGCGCGTCTTCAGCGCGCGCGACTTCCTCATGCGCCTCCTGCTGCTGGGCGGCCAGACGATGGCGGGCATCGCCACGCCCCTGATCGGCACGCGCAGCACCCTGCTGCTGGCGGCCGGGTTCATCGTCGTGGCCGCGCTCGGCGCGCTGTGGCTCGGACGGCGCGCGTCCGCCCCGGGGACGCCGGCGACGGCCTGAGCGCCCGAGCCCCGATCACGATGCGGAACCGGCGGCCGCCCCGAGGGGTGGCCGCCGGTCCATGACGGGCGGCGTCGGGCGCCGCGCCGCTCACCTCATCACGACGGCGCGCCGCACCAGCGTGCGGCCGGCGGCGTTCAGGCGCACGAAGTACAGGCCCGGCCCCTGGCCGCCGGTGTGCTCCCAGCGAACCTGGTGACGCCCGGCCGCGAAGGCACCCTCGGCCAGCACGGCCACTTCGCGGCCCTGCACGTCGAGCACGCTGAGACGCACCGGGGCGGCCGCGGGCAGGGCGAAGCCGATCAGCCCCGAGCCGCGCACCGGGTTGGGCCGGACCGGCGCCAGCTCGAGCGCGGCGACCGGAGCGTCCTCCACGCCGGTGGCCGACTGGATGACGAAGTCCACGTCGCTGGCGTCGCTGGCCGTGTTGGCGAACGGGTCGTGCGCCGTGACACGCACCCGCGCGGTCGTGGTCGGGGCGTCCGGCACGGTCCAGTCGTAGCTGCCGGAGTTGGCCAGGCCGGCGGCGATGACGTTCGGGTATGTCGCTCCGCCGTCGGTCGAGTAGGCCAGGTCCACCGCCGTCACACCGTTCGCGTCCGCCGCCGTCCAGGTGATGGTGTGCGAACCGCCGACGCTCAGTGTCAGCCCGGTGTTCGGCGAGGTCAGCGCCACCGTCGGCAGCACGTGATCGAGCGCCGCGTAGACGTCCAGCTTGCCGTAGCCCCAGGTCGCGTTCGGCACCGTGCCCGTGTAGGCGTCGGTCCGCGCCG